>CAYQPP010000121.1:2912-10418 GCA_964419235.1 uncultured Bacteroidales bacterium | reverse complement strand
CACCAAATACAAAAAAAGGTTCCGTTTTGGAACCTTTTTTATGTATAGTTTATAATATAATTATTCTATTGTTCCTGTATTCCAATCAAATGATAAGGTAGCAACGTTACCCGTAGTAGTAGCAACAGCATCTTGATCGCCGCCATCATTACGATACATAATATAACCATCAAACACATTAAACTCTGCATTCCACCAAGCAGCAATCCACGAGTGGCTCACATACATGCGAATATTACCGTCTGCCGTTGTTGCAGGCGAGGTTATAGTTTTGGCGGTATTGTCAACTGTAAACAAGTTTGCAGCTACATCCTCATCCCACGATCCAAATGCATCACCAATGCCATATACTTTAGGGGCAATTACAGAAAGTTTTGTGTTTGCACCATCACGTAAGTCAACAACAATCATATACATTCCGCTTTCAGCTATATCTAAGTTACCACCATTATCTGTTACAGTAACACCATCAGCATCAAATTCCCCAATATTTTCAAAACCCAAATTTGGGTCAACCCAGTTAGCAGCAGATAATTTAAATCCTTGTCCTGCCTCAATATGGCAAATTTTCCAAAAAATACCTTCATTATCTCCACCGCCTGCTAATTTGTGCATAATAGCACTATCTTTAGTTCCCGGAGCATCCCATCCGTAAGCCGTACCGGCTCCAACAAGATACATTGCTTCCGGATATTCAGGAAGAACCTCAGCATCTTTTACCCACTCGATAGCAGCGCTATTTCCTGAGCCCAAAGTCCAAGTCATTGTAATTTTATAAACTCCATATTTGGCATTTGTGATGTTTGCTCCACCCGGAACAAGAGCATCAACAGCACCACCATAATTAGTATTTACCTTTACACCTTTTTTTCCATCACCTAAATCATAGTCGGCATCCAAAATAATCTTCCATCCATCTGAATATCTAAATTTCCACTCATTTTCAAGAAGTGTAACTTCAGCAACTTCAAAAGTCATAGTATTCAAATCGAAAGATGCAGAAGGCATCTCTGTATTTTCTCCCCATCCTCCAGGGGTTGCACCACCAATTACTCCCCATTTAACAGGGGCTACTGCTACTTTCATTAATTCTTTATCCATTACTATATGATAAAGTCCTGCATCAGATACTGTGAATTTAGCATCAGTTTCCAATACGCCTCCACGCCAAAAATCAACTTTTGGCTCATCGCCGTCGCGGTCAGCTTCGCTCACAATAGCAAAATCAGAATCAGGTCCATAAGTTTTAGTTACCGACCCTGAAACTTCAACAATATTAAATGTACCGGCAGCTTTTACTGCAATATAAATTTCAAGTAATTGAGAACGGTCTTCTTGAGTTACTTCGTTTCTTGTAACTTTCATCATGCCTTTTGCATCAGTTGCAGTAAGGGCAGTCCCCTCACCAATCACATAAATACCATCTTCAACAGGAGTTGGATTATCTCCTCCATTGTCATCGTCGTCTTTACAAGCTGTAAACGAAACTAAAGCTATAATCAATAGCCACGATAATTTTAAAATACTCTTTTTCATAATTTATTTATTTAAGTTAAATATAATTTATTTGTTTTTAATTATTTATTCAGCATCCTTATCTAAATTCGGGTTTGCATCTTTTGCCCATTTTGGTATAGGAAAAGTTGTAACAGAGGGGTCATTTTTTGTACCTCCCTGACTATCGCCTTTAGCCCACCACTGTTTGGTGAATTGCCCAAATCGAATCAAATCTTGACGTCTATGCCCTTCAACAAAAAGCTCTCTTCCGCGTTCTGCCAACAAATCATCTAATGATGCTCCAGCCCATGGCTCAACACCTGCACGATTGCGTATTTCATTAATAAGTGCATCGGCATCACCTGTTCCCGCACCCCGAAGAATTACCTCTGCCTTCATAAGATAAAAGTCGGTAAGCCGGAAAATAGGGAAATCATTGCTTAAATTCTCTTTTGCGCCCTTTTTAATCTCATATTTTATTACACGCGCGCCTGATACTTTTATCTCCTCCGGTGTATTCTCAGATGTCATTCTTAATAAAGGTATAAAAGGGTTTAAATTAAGCTGTATTTCTCTTCCGGTTTCGGGCTCCCACATAATAGGCTGCCCTTTACTGTCATATTGAGGCCCTTGCAAGAAATATGCCAAGCGGGCATCGCCAGCTTCATAAGTGTCAAGATGATCTTTAACAACAGCACAACCATTCCATGGACCAACATTCATATCATAGGTTAAATTTGATTGATAATGAAGTGTTCGCATATGCAAGCGGAATCCTTTAAAATCATCTTCGTCATAAGGTATTGAGAATATAATTTCAGATGAACCTTCATTATTGGTAACAAAGGGGGCCATTACAGAGCTCTCAAGATTATAAGGCCCTGCCAACACACTATCAATATATGCATCGGCCTTTGCATACTGCTGAGTCCCTGTATATACTTCGGCATTCAAATATATTTTTGCCAACAATGAAAAAGCCATATAGCGTGTTGCCATATATTTATTATCAATAGCTTTTAAACTTGACAGGTTTGCCTCCAAATCTGTAGTTAGGCTATCAAAAACGGCTACCCTTTTTATTTTATAAGGTTGGTCGGGTACTCCTGTTGCAGAAGTTAAATAAGGAATATCTCCATAATTATCCATTAACAAATAGTAATAAAATGCCCTCATGGTTTCAACCTCATCTATTTTTAATAAAATAGTCGGGCTACTTGGCAATAATCGCATTTGATCGATAATTTGATTACACCTTGTAACTCCACTCCACATTTTACTCCACATATTGTTAACGCCTTCAACATCGTCGCCCCATGTATGCTGGTGCATAACCCTCCATTTGCCTCCGTCATCCCAATCGGTATCGCGGGTAGGAAAAACTAATTCATCTGATGTTGTCTCTTGTGCTAAAAACCACCAACCTTCATCGTCGCATAACGGGCGTAGCTGAGCATAAGCATCTACTGCCAAACCAGCAACTTGCTCATCATTTTCAGGATACTCTGATGTAGGTATTTTATCAAATACCTCCTCAGTCAAATCGGTACATCCAATACTAAATATGGATACTAATACTATTATATATAATATTTTTTTCATCTGTCTGTATTTTAGAAGGTTGCATTAATTCCAAATGTAAATGTCCTTGTTTTTGGATACACATTATATTGGTCGACACCAAATGAGATACCATCTATTGATGTTTCAGGGTCAACTCCCGAATAACCAGTAAAAGTTATTAAATTATTTGAAGCAACATACGCCCTTAAATTCTTAAACAGCTTTATATTCTCGGTTTTGAAGTTATATCCTACCGATAGATAATCTAACCGTAAAAATGAGGCATCTTCAACATAAATATCGGCAACGGCAGGCCCTGTGGTTCTGCCTTTATTATACCAATCAATTGCTTCGGGTGCTCCATTAAGGTTAGGAATATTTCCGGGATAGTCAAAAAACATTGCCGTGGCATTATAAACATCGTTACCAATCATAGCCCTAAAAGAGAAGTCAACAGTCCAATTTTTATAAAACGTGAAGTTATTTGCCCATCCTAACTCTATATCAGGCAAAGGGCTTCCAACAATTTCGCGTTGAGCTTGACTAAGCTCTCTTGTTACACCACCACTTTTTGACTTATATAAAAATGCACCATCGTTTGATAGTCCCATGTAAACCGGCAAATAGAATGCTCCCATCTCCTCTCCAACAATTATACCTGTTACATAGTTTTGATTACCTATTAATCCTCTACCCGACAGATACCCCTCCTTGCGTACTCCGTCATCAGGAGCATATTCTCCTAAATCGGTCATTTTTTGTTTATTATGCGAAACGTTAAGTATTGTTTTCCATGTAATATTTGATTTATCAACAGCAAAATATTGAATATTAAGTTCAATACCTTTGTTCTCAAGTGAACCTGAGTTAGCAAATGTATGATCTGATAAATTTGGTGGAACGGGCACTGCATACTTTCCGAGTAAATCCTTAGTATTTTTCATATATAGCTCTAACGAACCACTAATACGGCTGTTCATAACAGCAAAATCAACTCCAAAGTTTACTTCGCTTGTCTGTTCCCAACGCAAATCGGGATTTGAATTCCAAGCCGGTGAAAAAGTTACAACCTGTTGCCCTGTTTCAGGGTTTACCGCGGCCCCCGAAGGCTCAAAAACAGTCTGGCTTCTGTATTCGCCTATCTCTTGGTTACCTGAAATACCATAACTTGCTCTTACCTTTAAGTTATTCAACCAAACTACATCGTTTAAAAAATCTTCTCTACTAAGTGTCCAACCGGCAGCGGCAGTCGGAAACCAGCCCCATTTGTTGTTCTCCCCAAATTTTGAAGACCCATCGCGGCGTAATGATGCTGATGCATAATATTTTGAATTATAATTATACTGAACCCTGCCAAAAAAACCTATCAACCTCCACATCCCTTTATTAGAACTAATGCTCGATCTATTTACATCAAGCATTGCATCCAAGTTGTTATATTTTATGTAATCTGACTGGGGGTTTTCTCCTTGTGCATAAAACTCATTATAATTTGACTCCTGCCATGAATAACCGACTATACTATTAAAATTATGTGCATCATTAAATGTTTTTACATAATTTAATGTTCCCTCAATCAATTTTTGCGAATTGTTTTTATACTCTTTTTTTGCAAATCCGTTATCTGCTGTTGCATATAACCCTTTTGGCCTAAAATATGATTGCTCATGGTCATCTCGTATGTATGCTACACTCACACTACCGATCAGCCCATCAAAAATTTCTAAATCAGCTTTTAAATTCCCTAAAAACCTTTTTGCGTCGCGAATGTTGTCAATCTCATTAATTGTAGCAATCGGGTTTTCATAGTTGAACTCACGAGTTGTTTTATAATAAGACCCATCAGGGTTATAAACAGGATCGGTAGGATTTCGGGAGAAAGCCTGATAAAGAATATCATCTTTATCAAATCCATCATAGTTTTCATAATCATTTTGCTCAAATGTTCCTGACATACTACCTGACAGGGTTAGCCTATCATCAAAAGCTTTATGTGAAATATTTACTTTGCCTATTGTACGCTGCTTCTCTGTTCCTTTCATAACACCAACCCAATCAGCCTGAGTTATTGAAGCGTAATAATTGCTGTTTTCATTACCTCCTGAAAAGTTGAGATTGTAATTTTGCGACAAGCCTGTTCTAAATATTTCATCTTGCCAATTGGTATTCGAACCTCCATCAACCATATTTAAACCATTAGTTGATGAAAAATTTCTCAATTCATCCGACGATAACAAGTCAAGTTTTTTTGCAACTTGGTTGCCTGATATTTGCATATTAAACTGAACCTGACTACTATTTGATTTTCCCCGCTTTGTTGTAATTATAATTACACCATTAGAACCGCGCGATCCATAAATTGCCGTCGATGCGGCATCTTTGAGCACGTTGAAAGTCTCGATATCCTCCGGTGCAATAGTTGTAGCATCAACTCCGGGTACACCATCAACAACATATAAAGGCTGTGTGTTAGAATCAAACCCTGAAGCCCCACGTATTTTTACCGAAAAACCACCGTTTGGGTCGCCTCCTTTTTTCGTAACCATAACTCCAGCACTTTTACCCTGAATGGCTTGTAAAGGGTCGGTCAATACCCCACCATTCATTTCGCTAGCCTTAATTTGAGCTACGGCCCCCGTTTTATCCTCCTTTTTTTGAACACCATAGCCAATTACTATAAGTTCGTCGAGTGCGGTAACATCTTCAACAAGGGTAAAGTTTACAGTAGCCTCTTTTGCATCAACAATTGTTACGGTTTGTTCGGCACTTGCATACCCAATAAACGAGGCAACCAGCGTTTGCTCGCCGGCAGCAATACCTGTTAACTTAAAATTTCCGTCAATGTCGGTAATAGTACCCACGGTGGTACCTTTTACCATAACAGTTGCACCTATTAGCGTTTCACCGCTTTTATCAACAATTGTCCCAACTGCCGTACCCGTTTGCGCATATGCAAACGATAACGCAGTTAAAACTATTGCAAAAAGCGATAGTATTTTTTTAATCATAATCCTTTTAGTTTTAAATAATAAAAAGTATTAAACCTTTCCTTTTAAAATCATGAATTGAATTATAGCGCAATACAAATATAAACATCATTTTTTGCATATTAAACAGACAAACAGCGAGTTGGTTTATGCAACCGTTTCCGCAACCGTTTGTTTATGTTGGGAAACATTTTTTTTATTAAAATGACAATAAAACCATTTTTAATAAATTTGGTGTATTTAATGTTAGCATAAAACATTTTCAGAATAACTTTAGAATGTTTCCTATTAAATGCTAAATTTGTAACAATAACCCACTTAGTTATGGATAAAAAAGGACCTATTACCATTAAAGATATAGCCTACGAATTGGGTATTTCACCATCGACAGTTTCAAGGGCACTAAAAAACCACCCCGACATTAGCACAAAAACCAAAGAGGCAGTACACTTTTTGGCAAAAAAATACCACTATAAGCCCAATGCCGTAGCACTTTCGCTTAGGAGCAGCAAAACACATATGATTGGCGTGGTAATTCCAAACATTGTACACTACTTTTTCTCATCGGTAATAAGCGGTATTGAACATGTTTGCAATAATGCGGGCTATAATGTAATGATTTGCCAAAGCAACGAGGATGAGGAGCGTGAAATAACGAGCATCCAAACGCTTACCTCAAGCAGGGTTGACGGTATTTTAGCATCAATATCAAAAAACACGACTGATTTTACCCATTTTAAGGAGCTACTTGATAATAACCTGCCTTTGGTTTGTTTTGACCGTGCAATTAAAGAGTTAAATACCGACAAAGTGGTAATTGATGATGTAAAAGGAGCATTTACTATTACCGAACACTTAATTCAAGAGGGGTGTAAAAAAATAGTACACCTTTCGGCCCCCATGAACCTGCTTATTGGGCAACGCCGAAAAGAGGGTTATATAAAAGCCCTTCAAAAATATAATATACCTGTTGACGAAAGCCTTATTGTAAAATGCGACAGCAGAGACGAGGCCCTTAAAGTAATGCACGATATTTTTGATTCCGGCATTAAACCAGACGGCGTTTTTGCCGTAAATGACCTAACAGCCTCCGGTGTATTAAAAGCCGCAAAAGATTACGGCTATTCTGTACCAAAAAATATAAAAGTTGTTGGTTTTAGCGATGGCTTTGTTGCAAATGTTACCGACCCTACGTTAACTACGATTGACCAACACGGGTTTGAAATGGGCAAACAGGCAGCCCAACTGCTATTAGATAGGATTAATGAAACCATTGATAACTACTCACCTGTAACAAAGGTAATTGCAACCAACCTGATTAAACGCGAATCTACCGGGTTTATATAGCAGCCCTATCTTGCGTAACACCGCCCTCCGGGCGGTTAACCAACTATCACCAAAAAGGCGATGTTTCAATTGTAAACTTTGAAAAAACTACTCTAAAATTGATTTGCGATTA
>CAYQPP010000121.1:0-2812 GCA_964419235.1 uncultured Bacteroidales bacterium | reverse complement strand
GGTGTTACGTTGAAGCCTACTCCAACCTAACGGTCAGTAACTTTAGAGCGTGCTTTCAGCATTATACTAATTCTTTATTGATAGTCCTTTTCCTAACTTTTTGGGATTTAGACTTTTGTATAAAATCACTTATTTCTTTTTTCTCCTTTTTAGTTAAAGGCGGACTTTTTATCAAAAAATCAACACCTTTAGGTTCTTTTATATGTCCCATTTTATATAGTTTTAAAATATTTATTTACTAATTCTATTGCTGGCAATGTTTCAATTATCATTCTCTGATTTTTAAAATGATAAGCTCCTAATGTTTCTTCATAATGTTTTATCAATCCTGTTTTTGCAGTAAAAGCAACATATCCATCAAATCCTTTTTGAAAAGACAACCTGCAAGCATATGCGACAAGATTTCCTGCAACACCTTCATATAGTTTTTTACTGCCAATATTAAACGGTGCGCTTTCCAATAAACTCATAAAAACATATCCACGTTCAATTGTTACACTCAACAGTCCTTGAATAATATTTGAATTATTAACAATAGTCAATTTATAAATCTCTTTAGTCAAATCATTAAATTCAGATTTCCAATTAAAATTCCAACCATCCTTTTTTAATACGCTTTTCAAATCTGTTTTTGTTAAAATCGATATTTCTGTTTGAAAACTATCTCCAGATATCGTATTCAAAATTGAATTTGTCAATCTATCTATTATAAAATTTTGTTCAGTATTTTCGTCTTTAACCATATACAAATATAATCATTTTTACGCAAGGTGTAGGTGTATATATGTTGGTTTTTGCTGGTGTGCAACCTTAAACTACAACAACATTTATTAATATTTTTAATGTTTTTATATTTGCCGCAATCGTTTGAGATAATCATTTGCACGGTTTTTTTTATTTTTGGTTTACAATAGCTTGTGTTATAGCTATTTTTTACCGTAAATTTGTATCGCCTCTCTTTTTATACATGATTTGAATTATAGCGCACCTAAATTTATCATGTTAAATCAGTATTGATATGCTTATGCAATAAAAACCTCCTCAAAATAAATTCGGGGTAGGCTATTGAAGGATTATTAATGAACAAGCTCGCTGCAGACGAGGTGTTAATTTTATATACAATGCTATATTTTGCAGCAAGCTGCGGGTAAAACCTACAAGTATGTGATTTACAATTCGTTCCTTCACACCTGTCTGCCGACAGGCAGAAAAGGACATAATTGGATATCAATAACTTAACTAATATTAAACGAATGAAAAAACAACCAAAATTAAGTTTTTGGCAAATCTGGAATTTAAGTTTCGGATTTCTCGGTGTGCAATTCGGCTTTGCACTACAAAATGCAAATGCAAGTAGAATTTTAACCAGCTTGGGTGCCGACCCTCACTCTTTATCATTTTTTTGGCTTGTAGCCCCTATTATGGGTTTGCTTGTGCAACCGGTTGTTGGCGCAGCAAGCGATAAAACTTGGACAAAACTTGGAAGGCGCTCGCCATACATCCTGTTTGGGGCATTAATATCAATGATGGCAATGTTTTTTATGCCAAATGCCCCACTATTTGTAAAAGCAGGCGGAGCATTGGCTTTTGGCGTAGTAATGCTGGCACTTATGGACGGTTCATTTAACGTAACCTTTCAACCATTCCGTGCGCTTGTAGCCGACATGACACCCGAAGAGCAACGGAATGTCGGATATTCCATACAAAGCTTTCTAATTAATGTTGGGGCGGTAATAGGTTCAGCATTGCCATTTATACTTACTGCCGCCGGCATTGCAAATGATGCCGAGGCAGGACAGGTTGCCCCGTCGGTAATATGGTCGTTTTATATTGGTGGCTCACTTCTTTTAATTAGTGTTTTGGTAACAGTTTTTAAAACCAAAGAATACCCGCCCAAAGAGTTTGAAGAGTACAACAATATTACCGAAGACGACAAAGCCCAAAAAGAGAGCTTCTGGAAATTATTGACAAACATGCCTAAAACAATGAAACAACTCTCGGTTGTTCAGCTATTTTCATGGTTTCCACTATTTTTAATGTGGGTTTACTCAACAACAGCCATATCGCAGCACTATTTTGGCGTGCCAATTGATTTTAATGCCGAAACCGAAACCAACATGCAAATCAGGCAAGCTTTTAATGAAGCCGGAAACTGGGTAGGCATCTGCTTTGCCACATATAGTTTAATAGCAGCGCTCTTTTCAATTGCTATGCCAAAACTAATTAAACTAACAAGCCGAAAAATAGTATATGCCGGCGCCCTGCTGTTGGGCGGACTCGGATTTATATCAACCTATATGTTTAACAATCAATATATGCTATTAATATCAATGGCCGGTATCGGTATTGCTTGGGCAGGAATTTTGGCCATGCCATATGCTATCCTTTCAGGTTCGATACCTGCAAAACGCATGGGCATATATATGGGACTATTTAACTTAACAGTTGTGGTTCCCCAAATTTTGAGCGGCGTTTTTGGCGGCCCAATGCTAAGAACATTTTTTGGCGGACAAGCAATTTACATATTAATATTGGCAGGCATTTTTATGATAATAGGTTCGGTTACCGTATTTTTTGTAAAACAGGACGACACATTAAATTCATAAATAATAAACGAACAGATGGGGCAGATTAATGCATGTATTTTTGATTTGGACGGTGTGGTAGTTGATACGGCAAAATACCACTATATGGCATGGAAACGCCTTGCCAATGAGTTGGGTTTCGATTTTACTGAAAAAGATAACGAACGCCTTAAAGGCGTAAGCCGCATAGATTCATTAAATATTATTTTTGAAATAGGAGGAATTAA
>CAYQPP010000120.1:8100-10440 GCA_964419235.1 uncultured Bacteroidales bacterium | reverse complement strand
TCATTAAAATCTCTTTCCTGACAAAAATCATAGATTTTAACTTTTTATAGCTGTAATTTTGTAGTGTAATTCTGAGATACAGGATTTTATATCTTTTATCAAGGAAAAATTACAAAAAACTGATCCGGAGGTAATACTGACGGAAAAGAAAAAGGTAATTTGATATTTTGATTTTCAATCTACACTTCCAATTTCTTTTTCACTGTATTATTTCTGAGGATTATAAATAGTTAAACTTTAAAACTTTACAACTATGTTTTATCATCCTGAGAAATATGCAATAGCCGATGAACGCATGAAACCTTTTATTGATGAAAAGGAAATTCATGATTTTATTAACAACACCAAACCTACCAAAGAGAGAGTAAGAGAGGTGATAGCAAAATCATTGGCAAAGCACCGCCTGTCTCTTGAAGAAACAGCTGTGCTGATAAATGCTGACGACCCCGAACTTATCGAAGAGATAAAGCAAGGAGCAAAAGAACTTAAAGAGAAAGTTTACGGAAAACGGATAGTGCTTTTTGCTCCGTTGTATGTGGGTAACTACTGTACAAACAACTGTCAATATTGCGGTTTTAGAACATCAAATCGTAAACAGGTAAGAACAACTCTAACCGATGAACAACTGACAAAAGAAGTAGAGGCTTTGGAAGATAACGGACAAAAACGTTTGATTCTTGTTTATGGTGAACATCCCATGTATAATGCCGAATTTATTGCCAAATCGGTAAGAACCGTTTACAAAATAAAAAAAGGAAACGGTGAAATTCGCAGAGTTAATATCAACGCCGCACCTATGGATATTGACGATTATAAAATTGTTCACGAAGCAGGTATCGGAACATATCAAATATTTCAGGAAACATATCATCGTCCTACTTATCACAGTGTGCATCTTGCAGGTAAAAAAGCCGATTATGATTGGCGACTCACAGGACTTGACCGTGCACAAGAAGCCGGTATTGATGATGTGGGAATAGGTGCATTATTTGGACTTTACGATTGGCGTTTTGAACTTTTAGGATTAATTCGTCATGTAAACCACTTTGAAACATGTTATAATGTAGGTCCGCATACAATATCATTCCCGCGAATAAAAGATGCTTCCGATTTTAATATTAATGACAAATATAAAGTGTCGGATGAAGATTTTACAAGATTAGTTGCAATTTTACGTTTGGCAGTTCCTTATACCGGACTTATTCTTACAGCTCGCGAACCGATTGAGATACGCCAAGAGATAATGAGTTTTGGAGTTTCACAAATTGACGGCGGTACAAAAATAGAGATGGGCAGCTACTCAAAACACAAAAATAATCAAGATTTAGATAAGGAGCAATTTAAAATTAACGATAACCGCTCGTTAAGCGAAGTGATAGATGAGCTATTAGACAAAGATTATATACCGTCATTTTGCACAGCTTGTTACAGAACAGGCAGAACAGGTGAGCATTTTATGGAATTTTCGGTTCCGGGATTTATAAAAAAATATTGCACACCTAATGCCATGCTAACACTGGCAGAATATATTGAAGATTATGCAAATCCTGTGGTTAAAGCTAAAGGCGAAAAGGTGATTCAAAAGAATCTTGACCAAATGGAAGACGACAGTATTAAAAAAAATCTGATAGAAAGATTAGATAAAGTAAAACAAGGAGAAAGAGATTTGTATTTTTAATAAAACGAAAACGATTATTGCAGGTTATTTAATTAATAATTAAACACTTACAAACACACACGAAGAAATTATATCAAAAAAAGAATCTCAATAAAATAACATGATTTTTTTAGATATATTAATTGTTACTTTGCGATAATTTTTTTCAAACCATAAAATTAAACATAAAATGGATACAAATGTATTAATAATCGGTAGCAGTGCCGCAGGATTGGTGGCAGCTACAACAGGGAAAAGAATATATCCCGATAAAAAATTTTTAGTAATAACAACACAACCAAAGGCTATGGTTCCGTGTGGTATTCCTTATGTATTTGGTTCGGTAGGTTCTACCGACAAAAACATGATGCCTGTGCAACAAGCATTTGAAAACAGTAAAATTGATTTTAAAGAAGGGGAAGTTGTCTCTATTGACAGAGAAAATAAAAAAGCTACTCTTGAAAACGGTGATGTAATAAATTTTGAAAAATTGATTTTTGCAACAGGTTCTACTCCTAACAAAGCAGAATGGTTAAAAGGTTCAGATTTAAACAATGTTTTTACTGTTCCTAAAAACAAGGCTTACATTGACAATATGCAGTCTAAACTTGAAGGTTGTAAGAAAATTATTACAATCGGAGCAGGTTTTATTGGTGTTGAGGTATCTGATGAGTTAAACAAAG
>CAYQPP010000120.1:0-8000 GCA_964419235.1 uncultured Bacteroidales bacterium | reverse complement strand
CAAGACCCTAATATTTTTGCTATCGGCGATTGTGCAGAGAAAAAAGATTTTATCACAAGAAAAAATATTCCGTTAATGCTTGCTTCTACAGCTTGTGCCGAAGCAAGAACAGCAGGAATGAACATATTTAAATTATACGCCATTAAAACTTTCAGTGGGACAATATCTATTTTTGCCACTGCACTTGGTAATACCGGTTTTGGCGTTGCAGGGTTACGCGAAAAAACAGCTATTCAAGAAGGATATGATTTTGTAACCGGAATAAGTGAAGGTTTCGACCGCCATCCTAAATCATTTAAAGATACTCATTCGCAGTTTGTTAAATTAATTGTAGGAAAAGAATCGGGTGTTATTCTTGGTGGTGAAGTTTACGGAGGTTTATCGGTAGGCGAATTAATAAATACCATAGGTATTATTATTGAGAACCGCATGACAGTAAACTCATTATTAACAGCACAAATAGGAACTCACCCGTTGTTAACATCTTCTCCGGTAGGTTATCCGCTTATTAAAGCTGCAGAAAATGCTGCTACAAAAATGAAACTTAATTGCAGATAGAATTTTTATAAAAATTATATTATTTAAAAAGTCAGGGTTTCACTATGTTTATTGAATTTAAATATATTAATATCTTTTTTTATAAAATATTAATAAAGTGAAGCCTTGACTATATTTTTTAAAAGAGACTTATTGCTTTTTCAAATAACTGTTTAAAATAAGTATGAGTAAATTAAACAAAATACTAACTCAAAAATCTTTTTCAAAAGATGATATTATCGCTATGTTATCAACAAAAGGCGATGATAGAAAACTACTGTTTGCAAAAGCAAAAGAGATAAAAGAGAAAGAAGTAGGTAAAAAAGTTTACTATCGCGGGTTGGTAGAGTTTTCGAATATTTGCTCAAAAGACTGTTACTATTGCGGTATTCGCAAAAGCAACAAAAATGTAGAACGTTTTAATCTTTCGGATAAACAAATTATTGATGCCGCAAAATTTGCTTACGAAAGTAACTATGGTTCATTTGTATTGCAAGGCGGAGAAATAAGTTCACCTGCATTTACCGAAAGGATTGAGAATGTTCTGAAGGAAATAAAAAGAATAAGTGCCGGTAAACTCGGTGTTACAATTTCACTGGGTGAACAAAGTGAAGAAACATATCGTCGCTGGTTTAATGCCGGTGCTCATCGCTATTTGCTCAGAATTGAAGCAAGCAACAAAGAGTTGTATAAAAAAATCCATCCTGATAATGATTTACACTCTTTTGAAAAACGTGTGGAATGTCTTGAAACATTAAAAAAAATCGGTTATCAAACAGGCACGGGAGTGATGATTGCTTTACCGTTTCAAACCACAGAACACCTTGCCGATGATATTATTTTTATGCGTAATTTTGATATTGATATGGTAGGCATGGGACCTTATATTGAACATCCCGATACTCCGCTGTATAAATATAAAGATATGTTAATGCCGCTTAAGGACAGATTTGATTTAGCATTAAATATGATAGCAACTTTGCGAATTGTAATGCCCGATATTAATATTGCGGCAGCTACCGCATTGCAAGCCATTGACCCCATAGGCAGAGAGAAAGCCGTAAAAGTGGGTGCAAATATAATTATGCCAAATATTACACCGGGCAAATACCGCAATAATTACAAACTTTACAACAATAAACCTTGTGTTGACGAAGAACCGCAAGATTGCATACAATGCCTTGATGTAAGAATACGCCTTGCCGATGCTTACATAGGATACGGCGAATGGGGTGATTCAAAACGCTTTGCAAAAAGAACCCTTATGCAAAATTAAATACTTAAATTGCAACTCTATTTATTTGCAAAAAATCTAATTTATTTGATAAAAGATTAAAATATGTTCTATAAAATGAATTATATTTGTTTTTACATATTATCAATCAAACTAAAATTAGTGAACAATTTATTTAACTCTATAAGAACCCGTGTAACAATAGTAATAATAAGTGTAGTATTAATTACTACCATTGCTATTATGCTTGTTATATCCAAAGAATCGGAAGATAATTTTTATGATATTCATAATAATTATTCTAAAAATATTGTCAATTTTTTAAAACTTAACGTTAACAATCAATATAAAAGTATTCTTTTTCATAAATCAACATTGTTAAATATAAGAAAAGCAGAGTTAAAGAATATTACAGATATTATTATTTCTGTAATAGACAATTGTTATTCATCATATAAAGCAGGACATATTTCCGAAAAAAGAGCTAAGCAAATTGCCATTATCCAAGTTTCAAACTTCAGATACAACAATGGAATAGGATATTTTTGGATTAATGATACAGGACGCCCGTTCCCGAAAATGATTTCACATGCCACTACCCCGTCGTTAAACGGCAAAATACTTGATAATAAAGAGTTTAACTGTGCTTTAGGTAAAAACGAAAATCTTTTTGTGGCTTTTGTTGATGTGTGCATGAAAAACGGCGAAGGATATGTTGATTACCTTTGGTCAAAGCCTGTTGCAAATGGATTAACACAAAAACAACCTAAAATATCATACGTTAAACTTTATAAAAAATGGAATTGGATTATAGGATCAGGAGTTTATATTGATGATATTGAAAATGATGTAAATCTTAGGATAGAAGCTGTTAAACGAGAGCTAAACGAAAGTATGACCAAGCTTTACGCTGAAAATAATAGTTATGCTTTTATATTTAACAGCAACAAAGAGCTAATTATTCATCCCTTTTTAGCAGGAACTGATGCTCTGAATATTAAAAATAAATTAACAGGCAATCCTCTTTTTGACGATTTGGTAAGTGCTTGTAAATCAGGTAAAAATTATGTAGATTATATTTGGAATAAATCAAACGACACAGCTAATTTTATTTATCAAAAGCGAGCCTATTTGACTTATTTTAAGCCGCTTGATTGGTATATTGCATCTACATTTTATATTGATGATATTAATGCACCGATTAATAAAATGAAAAGAAAAATTGTTATTGTTGTAATAATTGTTTTCTTATTTTCGGTGATTATCTCCATATTTTTTGCAAATAGCATTACTCGCCCTATTTTATTGTTATCAAACCGTGTTAAATCTATTAAAAATGATGGTGTTTTAAAAGAATTTGAACTTATAACAACAGGTAGCAGGGAAATTGTGGAGTTTAGTTTTTTGTTAAACGAGATGATAAGTTCAATTATAGAATCGCAAAATGCATTAAACGAAAGTGAAGATAAATTTAAAAACTATATTGAATATGCACCCGAAGGTATTATTATTACTGATAATGCAGGTTTTGTTAAAAATGCTAATCCTAAAGCATCTGACATTACAGGCTATTCTTATAAAGAATTAATTAATAAAAATATTTTTGATTTTGTTAACGAAAATAAAAATATCTTTATTAAAAAAGCTGTTTTAAGTTTAAAAAAGAATAACTTTTTTGAAGGTGAAACAGTTATTATTCATAAAACAACACACAAGAAAGTGTATGTTTTAATAAGCTCAATAATTCTGAATAATAGCAATATTTTAATATTTTTGAGGAATATAGATTATATAAAAGAGTATCAAAAAGAGTTAGTTGATGCTAAAATTAAAGCAGAAGACAGTAATAAATTAAAATCGGCTTTTTTGGCTAACATGAGCCACGAAATAAGAACTCCTATGAATGGAGTTGTAGGATTTTCAGAATTGTTGACAGACGAAAATATTACTGAAGAAGAACGTAGAAAATATACCGAAATAATAAAATCAAGCAGCTTGCAATTATTAAGTATAGTAAATGATATTATTGATATATCTAAAATTGAAACAGGTCATATTAAGGTTAATATTAGTGAGGTAAATTTATTTGAACTGATGACAAATCTTGAAAATATTTATTCGCCGATAGCCCTAAAAAAAGGTGTTAACTTAATTCTTGACAGGTTTCCCGAAGTTTTAAAACAACCTATACTGTCTGATGCTACCAAAATAAGACAAGTATTAGAGAATCTTATAAACAATGCATTGAAATTTACAAGCAAAGGAGTTATTAAATTCGGATGCGATTATGATGGTAAAAATATTAAATTTCATGTGAAAGATACCGGAATAGGTATCAGTAAAGATATGCATAATGTTATTTTTGAGAGATTCCGACAAGCTGAAAATGTAAAAATAAAACAGATAAAAGGAACAGGACTGGGCTTGGCAATATCAAAAGCCTATATTGAAATGTTGGGAGGTAAAATATGGGTTGAATCGGAAATTAATCAAGGTGCTGAGTTCTTTTTTACAATACTTCGTTTTGAAATTAACTCCGATTAAATTTTTGAATTACCCATTAAAATAACAGTAAAACTACTCTTACTCTCTAAATACAGATAGTTTACTATTACATGACTTTTACTGCATAAGTCGATTTCAACCGGATAATATGTTATTTATCATTATTCAGCATGTCAAAAGTCATGTTTTTTTAGTTTTCCTATTCATAATTTTACCTGACACACAACAAATTAATAATAGGAGGACTTATTTATGGCTGATATTCAAGCAATTATTAAAGACCTTGCGAATAAACACGGACGCAAACGTGAAAGTTTGTTACCTATTTTGCAAGGAGTAGTTCAAAATGACAGATTTGTCAGTGAGTATGCAATGATTGAAATTGCACGCGAGCTTGACATTTCAACTGCCGAAGTTTTCGGCACAGCAACATTTTATTCTTTTTTAGATACCGAAGTTCGCGGAAAATTCGTTATCAGAGTATGCAAAACCATTACCTGTTCCATGAAAGGTAAAAATCAAATTTTGCTTGCTCTCGAAGATTCATTAAAAATAAAAGTCGGCGAAACTACACCCGACAAAAAATTTACACTTCTCGAAACCAACTGTCTGGGTTGGTGCCACAAAGCTCCCGCTATGCTTATCAACGATGATGTTTTTACTGAATTGACACCCGAAAAGGTTCGTCAAATTATGGAAGAATATAAAAAGCGGGATGTGACGGTTTAACAACCTATTTAAAGCATGTTTTTTTAATTTAAAAAATTTTTAAAAATGGGAAAAAATCAACTCAGACGAATCGATTTAATTTTTGCAAAAGATGTCGATTTTAAAGATATATTAACGGCTGTATTAAAAAAGCCGAACAACGAGATTGTTGAAGAAATGATAGAATCAGGTTTAAAAGGACGAGGTGGAGCAGGTTTTCCCACAGGATTAAAGTGGAAACTTACTGCCGAATCTAAATCTGATGAAAAGTATGTTATTTGTAATGCCGACGAAGGTGAACCCGGAACTTTTAAAGACCGTGAAATTTTAACACAAGTGTCTTATAAAGTGTTAACAGGTATGGCTATTTGTGCTCGTGTTATTGGTGCAAAAAAAGGATTTATCTATTTACGCGGAGAGTATAAATTTCTTGTTAAAACATTAAATGAAGAACTTGATAAATTTCATAAAGTTTGTAAAGACCTTGGTCTTAATTTTAATGTTGAAATATTTATGGGAAGCGGAGCATATATTTGCGGTGAAGAGAGTGCTCTTGTAGAGTCAATGGAAGGCAAACGCGGTGAACCGCGAAACAAACCGCCATTTCCGTCGGAAAGCGGATATATGAATAAACCTACCGTAATAAATAATGTTGAAACACTTGCTCATGCATTTACAATTTTTGAATACGGAGCAAAAAAATTTCGTGATTTGGGAGTTCAAGATTCAAGGGGATCAAAACTGTTTTCTGTTTCGGGTGATACTCCAATACCCGGAATTTATGAGCTTGAGCTTGGTATGACTGTTCAGGATTTTGTTGACGACTTTGGCGATGGCGACTGTAAAGCAGTGCAAGTTGGAGGAGCTTCGGGATTTCTTGTTCCGCGAAAGCGATTCAGAGAAACTGCTATAGGCTACCAAGGAAAACTTACGGGAATTTCATTACCCACAGGAGGTTCTATGATGCTTTATAATAGTTCTCGCTCAATGTATAATGTTTTAAGTAATTATCTTGACTTTTTCCAAGAAGAGTCTTGCGGGCAATGCACTCCTTGTCGTGTGGGCTGTCAGCAATTGGTGCGTGGTATTGAAGCTGTAAAACGCGGTGAAAAACCTGCTTCGTATCTTGATGTATTGCTTAAACTTACCGAAACAATGAAAGTTACCGCTAAATGCGGATTAGGTCAGTCTGTTGCTAATTCATTCCAATCTATTGTTGAAAACTTTAGAGAAGAGATGATTTACTAATTGCATAGTGTTTAATTATTAAAAAAAGTAAATTATGGCTAATAATATAAATCTCACCATAAACGGAATAGCGGTAAATGTAGAAGAAGGTCAAACTATTCTTGAAGCCGCAAAAAAGTTAAATATAAAAATTCCTACTCTTTGTTATCACAAAGACCTTTGTGTTGCAGGTAATTGTAGAGTATGTGTTGTTGAACAAGTAGGAAATAAAAAGTTGTTGCCTGCATGTGCCACACCGGTGCACGAAGGGATGGAGATACAAACTAACAGTTTAGAAGTAAGAAATTCGCGTAAGCATATTATCGAATTGCTGTTGTCGGAGCATAATGCCGATTGCACAAGATGTTACAAAAACGGTAATTGTGAATTGCAAGAACTTGCTTCGGAATATAAAATTACAAATCCCGATTTTATTGATTTAGTTCCTTTTAAAGAGTATAGTTACGATGATTTATCACCGTCAATAATTAAGGATGACAGTAAATGTATAAGATGTCAGCGTTGTGTGAGAACCTGTGCCGATATTCAATATTTGTCGGCTTTAAGTGTTGCTTACAAAGGAGATGAGATGAAAATTTCTACTTTTGGAGAAAAACCTATGAATGAAGTTGTTTGTGCAACCTGTGGACAGTGTGTAATTCATTGTCCCACAGGAGCATTAACTGAGAAAAATTATATTGAAGAGGTTTGGGATGTTTTGGCAGACCCCGATATGCATGTTGTTGTTCAAACAGCTCCTGCCGTAAGAGTAGGATTGGGTGAAGAATTTAATGCTAACTCTTCGGGCAGAGTTACCGGTAAAATGGTTGCAGCTCTTAAACGTCTGGGATTCGATTCTGTTTTAGATACCGATTTTACTGCCGACCTTACAATTATGGAAGAGGGAACAGAGCTTCTTACTCGATTGAAAAAAGCAATTGTCGATAAAGATAAGAATGTGAAACTTCCGTTGTTTTCATCATGTTCGCCGGGTTGGATTAAATTTATTGAACATACAAATACATCAATGCTTGATAATTTATCGTCGTGTAAGTCGCCGCAACAGATGTTTGGTGCTTTGGCAAAAACATATTATGCAAAACATCGCGGACTTAAACCCGAAAAAATAGTATCGGTATCAATAATGCCTTGCACAGCTAAAAAGTTTGAAGCTAACCGTCCCGAAATGCGTGATAGCGGATATCAAGATGTTGATTATGTTCTTACTACTCGCGAACTTGCTATTATGATTAAGCAAGCAGGTATTGAGTTTAATGATTTGGAAGAAGAAAAATTCGATAAACTTATGGGAGAATCAACAGGTGCAGCAGTTATTTTCGGTGCTACCGGAGGTGTTATGGAAGCTGCTTTGCGAACAGCATACGAATTGGTTACAGGTAGAGAAGTGCCGTTTAAAAATCTTGATATTACTCCCGTAAGAGGACTTGAAGGAATAAAAGAGGCTTCGGTAGTTATTGAGGATGCTTTGCCTGAATGGGACTTTTTAAATGGTGTAGAGTTGAAATGTGCTATTGCTCACGGACTTGATAATGCTCATAAAATTCTTGAAAGAATAAAAACAGGAAAAGCAAATTATCATTTTGTTGAGTTTATGGCATGTCCGGGTGGATGTCTCGGCGGCGGTGGTCAACCGATACCTACAAGTCCTGAGATAAGAAAAAAACGTATGGAAGCTATTTATGCCGAAGACGGTGATATGCCTATACGTAAATCGCATGAAAATCCTGAAGTATTACAACTTTATAAGGAATTTTTGGGTGAGCCTCTC
>CAYQPP010000119.1:0-10658 GCA_964419235.1 uncultured Bacteroidales bacterium | reverse complement strand
CGGTGGTTGAAGAAGAGGAAAATGTTTACAGTTTTGCCGATGATAATAATAACGAACCCGAAGTTGGGCAATCGGCTCCAACAAACGGACAAAGCGGAGGCAATAATGAGCAAGGACAGATAAAAGCGCGCACAAATTTTAACGAAACGGCATTTTTTTATCCAAATGTTTACACCGACAGCGCAGGGATTGTAACACTAAAATTCACTATGCCCGAAAGCCTTACCAAATGGAAGTTTCAAGCTTTGGCGCATACCCAAAATCTGCAATATGCCGTTACCAATAAAACTATTGTAACACAAAAAGAGCTTATGTCAGAGGTTTACCCACCGCGATTTATCACACAAGGCGACACCCTGTTTTTACCGGTAAAAATACAAAACCTTACCGATACGCTTATGACCGGAACGGTAACCCTAAGCCTACAAAACCCTTTAAACGGGGTAAACTATCAGGCTTTAATTAAAAATAATAAAGCACAAAGCTTTAAAGTTGCCGAAAAACAGACCATAATAAAAACATGGGAAATAATTATTGCCGACACAATAAATGCCTTACAATATAAAGTAGTAGCCAAGTCCGGCAACTATTCCGACGGCGAGCAAAATTGGATTCCGGTAATATCGAACAGGATTTTAATAACAGAAACACAACCTTTGTGGGTTAACGGAACCGAAAGCCGCAACTTTGTATTTAAAAGTTTAATAAATGGGGGAGCAAGCACAACGTTACAACACCACAACTTAACATTAGAGTTTACGGCTAACCCCACTTGGTATGCCGTTCAGGCGTTGCCTTATTTGGTTGAGAAAGATAGTAAATGTGCCGAACAGATTTTTACTGTTTTATACGCAAATGTACTGAGTGAATGGATAGTACAACAAAACCCCAAACTAAAAAACGTTTTTGAACAATGGAGAAACAACAAAACAGGAAGTTCTTTTTTGTCAAATCTTGAAAAAAACCAAGAACTTAAACAGACACTTTTAAACGAAACCCCTTGGCTTTTAGATGCACTTGATGAGAACGAACAAAAACAGCGCATTGCCACCCTTTTTGATGTAAACAAAATGGCATCGCGCAAGCAACAAAGTATTTACAATTTACAGCAAATGCAATACCCAAACGGGGCATGGCCGTGGTTTAAAGGCATGGGCGAAAGCCGTTATATTACCCAACATATTACAACCGGAATTGGAAAATTAAAACACCTCGGCGCTTTAAAACAGATGAATTCGGAGACTAACACAATGGTTAAAAAATCATTGCGTTACCTCGATAATAAAATTAAAGATGATTATAATAATTATTTGAAGCGCAAAAAAGATAATGATTACAAAGCTGCCTTAAGTCCTATTCATGCTCAATATTTGTATATGAGAAGTTTTTATCAAGAAATTGAGATATCCCCCGACGTAAAACCGGCTGTCGGGTTTTATACCGAATTGGCAAAAAAACAGTGGCAAAAAGCGAATAAATATTCACAAGGCATGTTAGCCCTGTATTTTTACCGAAGCAATAATAAACAGCTTGCAACCGACATATTAAACTCGCTGAAAGAGTATGCTTTACAAAACAACGAACAGGGCATGTATTGGAAAGAGAATATTGCAGGATACTATTGGTATCAGTCGCCTATTGAGTTTCAGAGCCTGATGATTGAGGTTTTTGCCGAACTTGAGAATAATAAGGGTAATGAAAACGAGTTGAAAAAGTGGCTGTTAAAAAACAAGCAAACCAATAACTGGAAAACCACCAAGGCTACCGCCGATGCAATTTATTCCATACTCTATTCGGGCTCCGATTGGATAACCGCCCAACCTGAATTTGAGGTGCGGTTGGGTAACGAAATTATCTCTTCAAAAACTAAAAAAGGGCAAATGGAACAAGGTACAGGTTATTTGAAAAAAAGCTGGAGCAGAAACCATATCTATCCCGAAATGGGCAATATTAGCGTAACCCGAAAAGGCGAGGGCATTTCGTGGGGCGCAGTATATTGGCAATATTTTGAGAATATTGATAAGGTAAAATCTGCAAAAGCCGGACTTGCAATCTCTAAAACCATATATAAACAGGTTTATACCGATAAAGGCAATGTATTGAAGCCCATAAATGAAAAAACCGTTTTGGCGGTTGGCGACAGGGTAATTGTGCGCCTTGATTTTAGCACCGACAGAAAAATGGAGTATGTTCACTTAAAAGATAACAGGGCGGCTGCTTTTGAACCCGAAAATGTTATATCGGGCAACAGTTACCAAGGAGGGGTTAGCTACTATCAATCGACCCACGACACCTCAACCGATTTTTTTATTGAGCACATGCCGGTGGGCAATTACACGGTTGAATACAGTTTAAACGTAACCCACTCGGGAACTTTCTCAAACGGGGTTGCAACATTACAATGTATGTACGCCCCCGAATTTGCATCACACTCAAAAGGAGGGTTAATACACATAAAGTGATTTAGGTAATATCTTTTTATTACTTTTGCGCATTATTTTTATGCTATGGAGAACGATATTGAATCATTGGTTTATTCAGAAAATGTAATTGGCTTTGCCACATTGGCAACCGAGTATTGTAATTTGTTAGATGCGGTAGTTTTATTGTCGCAAAAAGATTTTATTGACAAAGCGCACCGTTTATTGCCGCTTATTTACCTTAAAGCAATTATATTGCCCGATGTTGAACCGGAAATGCCCGAGATGATCGAAAAAGAGGTAACCCATGAGGAGTGGGACGCAGTTTATAACACAATGGCAAATAAACTGTCGGGTTTTGATGAATATACAGAAATTTTAGATTCGTTAAACGACGACAGGCAAATGGTTAGCTTATCGGAAGGCTTTTCTGACATTTACCAAGATTTAAAAGACTTTGTTTCTCTTTATAACATGGGTACGCCTGAAATTATGAATGATGCCATTTGGGAGTGCAAAAAAAACTTTAAAGAATTTTGGGGCCAGCGTTTGGTAAATGTTTTGCGAGTACTGCACAATTTATTATATGCAAATGCCGAACTAAAAGAAGATGATGCAATGACAAGCAAAGACTTTGACCCCGAAAATTGGGAAAAAAGCGATGAAGATTAACATATATAATAATTATTGAGAAGAGGAACAAATTAGTAGGGATGGATAAATATATATCAAACGAGGATTTGAATGAATTGCCCATTAAAAGTTTTAATGGCAAAATAGTTATAGTTGATTTGGCAAGCGATGTTAAAAAGGTTTTGCCATATTTAATAAAACAAAAAGTGTTGGGTTTTGATACCGAAACCCGCCCTTCATTTAAAAAAGGGGTTAAAAACAGTGTTGCCCTGCTGCAACTTTCAACTAAAGACAAAGCATTTTTATTTAGGCTAAACAAAATGGGGCTAACACCCGAGTTAACAAGCATACTTGCCAACCCTGCAATTATTAAGGTTGGGGTTGCAATTTCCGACGATTTAAAAGATTTAAAAAGGTTAAAAAGTTTTACGCCCGCCGCTTTTGTTGAAATTCAAGAAAAAGTAAAAGAGTTTGAGATTGAAAATTTTGGGTTGAAAAAGCTTTCGGGTTTGCTTTTGGGTTTTAGAATATCAAAAGCGCAGCAAACATCAAATTGGGAGGCCGAAAAGCTTACGGTTGCACAAATAAACTATGCCGCCACCGATGCTTGGGTTTCTATGAGAATATACAATCAACTGCTTAAGATTGAGAAAAATAATTGATAGAGTTTGCATTTTAACTCAACATTTGCCGGCATAACAAAAATAATAACTGATATACAGTATGGAATTTATAAAGATTGTTTTAAAATCGGGTAAAGACGCATCGTTGCGAAGGTTTCACCCTTGGGTATTTTCAGGAGCCATAAAAAAAATATATGGTGGCAACCCCGGCGAGGGCGATGTAGTTTCGGTTTTTGACAATAAAGACGAGTTTTTGGGGCTTGGGCATTACCAAATTGGCTCTATCGCTATTCGTATATTCTCTTTTGATGAGGTTGTTCCCGATAACAGTTTTTGGAAAAACAAGTTTGAAAAAGCCATTGATTACCGAAAGCAAATGGGCATAATTGGGGCAAATGCCAACAATGTGTATCGTTTAATTCATGCCGAGGGCGATGGTATGCCGGGCTTAATAATGGATTACTACAATGGCACCGTTGTAATGCAAACGCACTCTATCGGGATGCACTTATTGCGCCATAAATTTGCCGAAATATTAAAAGAACTTTTAGGAAATAACCTAAAAGCCATTTACGACAAAAGCGAAGCCACCTTGCCGCACAAAGCCGACATTGAGCCTAAAGACGGTTATTTGTATGGCAATCCGGAATCGGAGATAGTTGAAGAGTACGGACACAAATTTAATATTGATTGGATAAAAGGGCAAAAAACAGGTTTTTTTATCGACCAGCGCGAAAACCGCAAATTATTGGCAAAATACTCCAAAGGCAAAAAAGTATGCAATGTTTTTGGCTATACAGGCGGTTTTTCAATATATGCCCTAAAAGCCGGCGCACAACTGGTGCATAGTATCGATGCATCAAAAATGGCAATTGAACTAACCGACGAAAACGTAAAACTCAATTTTGGCGAAAAAGCACCACACAAAGGTTTTGCCATGGATGCATTTGACTTTTTTGACAATGCACCGGACAAATACGATGTAATTATTTTAGATCCTCCGGCATTTGCCAAGCATCAAAAAGTTTTGCATAATGCGTTACAGGGCTACAAAAGAATAAACCAGCGGGCTTTAGAGCAAATTAAACCCGGAGGGATTATATTTACCTTTTCGTGCTCGCAGGCAGTCAGCAAAGAGAACTTCAGAAAATCGGTTTTTGCAGCCGCAGCAAATGCAAGACGCAACGTAAAAATATTACACCAACTTACACAGCCTATCGACCACCCAATAAGCATTTATCACCCCGAAAGCGAATATTTAAAAGGGTTGGTACTGTTTGTTGAATAGTTGGGCTACCATAAAGGAAACCCAAGGCCTAAATAAAAATAGGGAGCTAATTCAGCATCCTCAAATGAGTATAATGCGCCAATCCTTAAAGATAACGACGATACCTTTATTGTTGTAAACTTGAATCTATACCCTGCCCATGATGCCAATATATTGTTGTTTGTTGATTCTGCAAAAGGCAAAATTAAGTTTGCATAAGTCAAACCTGTAATAAAACTCGAATTTACCGGCTTTAATGAATAAAATATAGTTGTGTTTAATACAATACCACCACTTTCGGCAGGTATTAAGCCCAACTCTATATCTCCGGCAAAATGCTGAAATGGAGAGTATCGCATACCGCCACCCAAAAAAAATATTGAAAAACTCGCTAAACCTTCAGCTTTAGGTTTTACTTCTTGATTAATACTATTATTAGGAATAACAATCTTATTGTCAGACGAATAAACTTTTAAAGATGTAGTTAATACAAATAAACCAATTGTGATAAAATATTTTTTAAATACCATATATAAACATTATTTACACTTAATTAAAATGTAAAAGTAAAAAAAAATAAATGCTTATCCGCATACTTACCCAATCAACTTCTCCGCCCTTACAGGGTTGGGTTTTACAAAAAGCCACATTAAATACAGGGAGTTGCCCTGTACTAATGCTTTAGAGGCTCTCGGCCTCAAATTTTCAAACTTGAGGCAAACAAGCGGATAAGCATAAAAAATATTCTTTTGACTTTGATTTCAGCAAGTATTAGGCAGCAAGAAATTTGCAATTATTTAAGTTAAAACTTTTAATGATATGAATACACAAACAATTTCCATAGACTTTCCCTCTGATATATTTCTCGCTTTAAATGAAACAGAGAGTGAAATAAAACAACGTGTTAAAATATCATAAAATAGCATCGGTAAAACTATTTATTGACGATACCTTAATTACATTGCTTGGTAATGGGTTGTTATACAGCTCTAATTGCTGACCGAACACAACAATCTTTTGCTGCTTAAAACTATTTGATATTAATTCTAAGTATTCATTAACAACATCATGCGAATAAACACTTGTAAACGAGGTTATTAAATAATCGGCATTGTGAAACGAATTTACCTCGTCAATATTTGCAAAGGGCACCGATGAGCCGAGATATGTTACACAATGATTGTTTTTCTTCAGTAAATAGTATGCATAAAGCAAATTAATCTCATGGTATTCGCCCTCGGGCAAAAAAAGCACATATTTTTTGCTGTTATCGCTATACGATGCCAACAGCCCATCAATAGCAACAAGTATTTTTCGCCTTATTATGCTTGTGGCAAAATGCTCTTGCACAGGCGATATGGTTCCTGTTTGCCACAAAAAACCAATTTTTGTTAAAAATGGGGCGATAATCTCAGTATAGGTAAATTCAAACCCGCGGTTAACGTATGACACGGTAAGTATTTTCTCAAATTTCTGTACATTCAAATTAAATGTTGCCATTGTTAAAGCCTGTATCTGATCCTCGACATTGCTGTTTCGGGTGGTAAGCTCTATTACTTTTTCGCTAATTTCAGCTTCTTTTAATTCGGCAATCCTCGAAATTTTATAATCGTTTTTGTTTAAAATAGAGATATTCAACAGTTTTTTAAGGTCGTCAACGGTATAATAGCGAATATTTGTATCTGTCCTTTTTGGTTCGAGCAAATCATATCGCTTTTCCCAAATGCGTATGGTATGGGCTTTTATGCCTGTTAATTTCTCAAGGTCGTTTATGTTGTAATATTCCTCTTTCATATAATTTCCCTACCCAACCATTTTTGTTTATCGGTTATTAAATCTCTCAACTCAACAAAGAAATAAAAAAAATGTTTATTTGTTTTAACCCTGTTATTACACAAAGCCCTAATATTGCTCGGTGCTTTTTGGTAATTTTAACCTTCTGCACTACATTTGAGTTTTATTAGCATTACAAATATGAACTATTTTTTAGAATCTGTTGCAACATGGCTGTTTAATAATCACAAACACGATTTTAAAGATATTACCCTTGTCTTTCCCAACCGCCGTTCGGGGGTGTTTTTTTTTAACGGGCTTAAAAACTTAGTTAGCGATAAGCCAATTTGGTCGCCTGCCATTACCACAATCAATGAATTTATTAATAAGTACTCAAAATTGGAGTTGGCCGATACTATACAACTTCTGTCGGAGCTGTATTTAGAGTATAAAAAAATATCGGGGGTTTCAGAAAGTTTTGATGATTTTTACTCATGGGGCGAAATGCTATTGGCCGATTTTAACGATGTTGATAAATATATGGTAAACGCCGAATCGGTATTTATTAATGTCAAAAATTTTAAGAGTATCGAAAACCAAATTGATTTTCTTACCGACGAACAGTTAAATACATTAAAACGGTTTTTTGAAGCTTTTGATGCCGATAAATCAACACGCATTAAAGAGGAATTTTTAAAGATATGGGAAATAATGCTCCCTCTATACATGGGGTTTAAGCAGAATTTAACTGATAAAAAAATTGGGTTTGAAGGCATGGTATATCAAAATGCCTTACAAAATATTGAGCAGCTAAATGCAAGCGGGCATAGTTTTAAAAAAGTGTATTTTATTGGTTTTAACGCAATTACTCCAATCGAGGAGAAGGTTTTCTCCATACTTAAAAATATTGGCATAGCAGGTTTTTTCTGGGATTACGATAATTACTATATTGAAAACCATGAAATGGAGGCAGGACTTTTTCAACGAAAATATATAAATAAATTCCCCCCGATAGAGATTGGCAAAAACAATAGCCAACTGTCAGGAAAAAAAATAAAGCTTATATCGGTGCCAACCGATCATGGACAGGTTTTTTCTGCAAGCAAAATACTTAGCGGCATCAAGTCAAATACGCCATCGGATACCGCAATTGTTTTAGCCGACGAACAACTGTTGTTGCCTGTATTAGGCGGCATCCCCAATAATATCGGCAATATCAACATAACAATGGGGTATCCTGTAAATGACTCATTATCGGGCAATTTTGTCGATTTACTTATCCAACTTCAACAAAATATCCGCACATCAAAAGATAATAAAGTTTCATTTTATCATAAAAATATAGTTTCAATTTTAAACCACCCGTTTGTACAGCATATCTGCTTTGAGCCCTCGTTGCTGATTGTAAAAAAAATAACAGACGAAAACCTGTACTATTTGCCTAAAGACGAATTTGCGGAGCATGATTTTTTTAAACGCCTATTTGTCGAAACCAAAAGCGTTAAGGATTTTGCATTTTACTTAGATAACATTTTGCAACACATACATGAGCAATTGTGGTTTTTAAACACCGAAAACGATAATTTTTTAATGGAAAAAGAGTTTTTGTTTAAGTTGTCAACTTTGGTAAAAACCCTAAACTCTCAATTGTCCGATTATAATATCGGGGTACAACTGCCTACTTATTATAGTCTGTTGCGTAAAATAATGAAATCAACGCGTGTCCCATTCGAGGGCGAGCCAATTTCAGGACTTCAAATAATGGGTTTTTTAGAAACCCGTAACCTCAATTTTAAAAATGTAATTATCCTTTCGGTAAACGAGGGGGTTATACCAAGCCCAAGCAGGTCGGCATCGTTTATACCTTTTAGTTTGCGCAAAGGCTTTGGGTTGCCCACAAGCGAATTAAACGATGCAATGTACGCCTACTACTTTTACAGAGTAATTCAAAGTGCCGAGAATGTATGGCTTGTTTACAACTCGGATGCAGGCGGCATGTCAACCGGTGAAAAGAGCCGCTTGGCTTACCAATTGGAGTACGATGAAAATTTCAAGGTCGAAACCGAAATAGTATCTCAAACCATTGATGTTATCTCAAACAAAACCATTACAATTGATAAAAAAGAGATGGTTTGGGAAAAAATAACAGAATATTTTGATGAAAAAAAACCGCACAAACTGTCGCCAAGCGCACTTACTGCATATTTGCAATGCCCGCTCAAGTTTTATTTTAGGTCGGTGGCAAAAATTGCCGAAGCCGACGAGGTTGAGGAGGTGGTTGATGCCCGTATTTTTGGCAATATTTTTCATAAAGCAGCCGAAGAGCTTTACACACCTTTTTTTAACGATAAATTATTGGTAACAGAAAAAATGCTGTTAGGTTTATTGAAAAATGAAGAACTGATAGACTCAACAATAACAAATTCATTTGCCAAAGTTTTTTACGGAGACAAAACAACCCGAAGGTTTAATATTGAAGGAAAAAACAGGCTTATATTCGATGTTATCAAAAAATACCTGCTGCAAATGGTTGATAAAGACAGGGGGTATGCACCGTTTTCGGTAGTCGGATTAGAAAAAGATGTTTCAACCGATATCAGCATCAATGTAAATAACGAAACATATAAAGTAAGGCTTGGCGGACAGATTGACCGCCTTGACCGCTCAGACAAGGGGTTGCGAGTTATCGACTATAAAACCGGAGCCGATAAGCTAATGTTTAACGAACTAACCGATGTTTTTGACACAGAAAAAATAAAAGAGACAAAAGCTGTATTCCAAACCTTTATTTACAGTTATATTTTAAGCAGCGAACTTACAGGCGAGCCGGCTATTTTGCCAATGGTTTATCAAGTAAAAGAGCTGTTTAACCCAAGCGGGTCGTTTTATATATCGTCAAAAAAATGCGATGCCTTTAAAACGGGCAATTTCCAAAATATAAAGGTTGAAGTTGAAAAACACTTAAAAGAGATACTTGCCGAACTTTTTGATAAAAATAAGCCCTTTACACAAACTAACCATTTAGAGGCTTGCGAATACTGCCCATATAAAAATATGTGCGGCAGATAGTTACCATAAACAGGCAAATGGTTTAAGTGCAATTGCACAATAAAAGGCCGGTTATTTAATTATATTTATTGATGGAAAATTATTGTAGGCAAGCATAAATATTTGAGAATATGGAAGAACAATTCAGGCAATTTTTAAATTCATATACACAATTAAGCGAAACAGAATTTGGCTTAATCTCCAAAATTATAATTAAAAAAAGACTCAAAAGCGGTAGCCATTTGGTTGAAGCTAATAAAATTTGCAACGAGATAGCATTTTATAACAAAGGGTACTTTAGGTACTATTACTATTCAAAAACCGGAGATGAGGTAACAAGCGATTTTTATTTTGCGCCAAATTTTGCAACTTCATTTACAAGCCTTATCACCGGCAAACCTTCAGGCGTAAACGTACAGGCTATGGAAGATATGGATATTTGGGCTATCAATAAAACAGATTTGAACAACCTATATTCAAAATGCCATAATATTGAAAAATTAGGCAGGCTGATTGCCGAAAGTGTTTTTGTCAATTCTGAGCAACACTTGTTAAGCCTGCTAAACAAAACAGCAACAGAGCGTTATAAGGATTTATTGTATAACAACCCCGAGTATATTCAAAAAATACCGCTGCAATATATTGCATCATATTTAGGCATAACACAAGAAACCCTTAGCAGGGTAAGAAAAAAAATACATTATAAACCTTAAATCCGCAAAGCTTGTCCCCTATTTTCGGGAGTACGGTGTAAGTTATTGATTTAAAAATAATTATAATAATAAAATCACTCAATTTAGGTTATATTCTTACAAATTCTCTAAAATTATTTCTATCTATAACTTTACTTTCTGCATTATATGCTTCAATAAATGTTTTAGGCAATCTTACTTT
>CAYQPP010000118.1:4685-10662 GCA_964419235.1 uncultured Bacteroidales bacterium | reverse complement strand
TGACACAAAAAAAGCGTGTTTATACTTTTGGAAACGGACAGGCCGAAGGTAAAGCAGATATGAAAAACTTGTTGGGCGGTAAAGGTGCTAACCTTGCCGAGATGAATCTTATTGGTGTTCCTGTTCCTGCAGGATTTACAATTACAACCGAAGTTTGTACAGAATATAACCAGTTAGGCAGAGATAAGGTAGTTGAGCTAATGAAAGCTGAAGTTGAAGCAGGTATTGCTGCTACCGAAAAAGTTATGAATGCAAAATTTGGTTCAACAGAGGCTTTTCCGTTATTGGTTTCTGTTCGTTCGGGAGCAAGGGTTTCAATGCCCGGAATGATGGATACAGTGCTAAACCTTGGTATGAACGATGACGCAGTAAAAATAGTGGCCGAAAAATCGGGCAATGCACGTTTTGCTTGGGACTCGTACCGTCGTTTTATTCAAATGTACGGTGGTGTTGTAATGGGGGTTGAGGCCGAAAAAGGCGAGCACGACCCTTTTGAGATTGAAATGGATAAAATTAAAGAGGCAAAAGGTTATAAATTAGATACCGAATTTTCGGTTGATGATTTAAAAGTAATGGTTGAAGCCTTTAAAGGAGTTGTTAAAAAACAGACAGGTAAAGATTTTCCTACTAACCCATGGGATCAGCTTTGGGGTGCGGTTTGTGCTGTGTTCGATTCATGGAATACAGAACGTGCCGAGCTTTACCGCCAAATGGAACAGATACCGAGCGAGTGGGGAACGGCTGTTAATGTTCAGGCAATGGTTTATGGCAATATGGGAGACAACTCTGCAACAGGTGTTGCCTTTTCGCGTGATGCTGCTACCGGCGAGGATATTTTCAATGGTGAGTATTTGATAAATGCCCAAGGCGAAGATGTTGTTGCAGGCGTGCGTACACCGCAAGAGATTACCATAGAGGGTTCAAAGCGTTGGGCTGCAATGCAAAACGTGTCAGAAGCCGATCGTGCTGCAAAATACCCATCGTTAGAGGAGACAATGCCCGAGGCTTATAAGGTGCTTAATGAGACACAACAAAAACTCGAAGATCACTATTCCGACATGCAGGATTTAGAATTTACCATACAAGATGGTAAATTGTGGATGCTACAAACACGTAACGGCAAGCGCACAGGTGCTGCTATGGTACGTATTGCCATGGAGATGCTTGAGCAGGGTGTTATTGATGAAAAAACTGCCATTTTGCGTCAAGATCCAAATAAATTAGATGAATTGTTACACCCTGTTTTTGAGGGTGATGCCATTGCATCTGCAAAAACTTTGACACAAGGGTTGCCTGCTTCTCCGGGGGCTGCTACCGGTCGTATAGTTTTCTTTGCCGATGAGGCCGAAGAGTGGGCAGAAAAAGGCGAGAAGGTTATCTTAGTCCGTCTTGAGACATCGCCCGAAGATTTACGCGGAATGTATGCCGCCGAAGGTATTTTAACAGCTCGTGGTGGAATGACATCGCATGCTGCTGTTGTTGCGCGCGGAATGGGTAAATGTTGCGTTTCGGGTGCAGGCGAGGTAAGCGTTAATTACAAAACCCGTACAATGACAATAAACGGCGTTACCCATAAAGAGGGCGATTGGATGAGCTTGAATGGAAGTACCGGTGAGGTTTACGAAGGGAAAGTTGGAACAATTACTCCTGAGCTTTCAGGCAACTTTGGCAAAATTATGAAGTTAGCCGATAAATATACAAGAATGTATGTGCGCACAAACGCTGATTCGCCACACGATGCAAGAGTAGCCCGCGATTTTGGAGCAAAAGGCATTGGCCTTTGCCGAACCGAGCACATGTTTTTTGAAGGCGAAAGAATTTGGGCTGTACGCGAAATGATTTTGGCCGACGATTTAGCCGGACGAAAAGTGGCTTTAGATAAATTATTGCCTATACAGCGCGAAGATTTTGAAGGTATTTTAGAGGCAATGGACGGATTTGGTGTAACTATCCGCTTGCTCGACCCACCATTGCACGAGTTTACTCCTAATGAGCCCGAGGCACAAGCCGAAATGGCCGAAAAACTGGGCGTTGACGTAAAGGTTGTGAAAGAGAAGGTTGACTCGTTGCACGAGTTTAACCCAATGTTAGGACACCGTGGTTGCCGTTTAGGAAATACTTATCCGGAAATTACCGAGATGCAAGCCCGTGCTATTATTGAAGCCGCATGTACTTTAAAGGCTAAAGGATTAAACCCTAAACCCGAAATCATGGTTCCTTTAATTGGCACCGTGCAAGAGTATCAAATGCAAGAAGAGATTATTCGTAGGGTAGCTGCTGAAGTTCAGGCCGAAAAAGGTATTGAGGTTGATTTTATGGTAGGCACAATGATTGAAATACCACGTGCTGCACTTACTGCTGACGAAATTGCCAAACATGCCGAATTTTTCTCGTTTGGAACTAACGACTTAACGCAAATGACATTTGGGTATTCACGCGATGATGCAGGAAAATTCTTGCCTATCTACATAAACAAAGGAATACTTAAGGTTGACCCTTTCCAGTCTATTGACCAAACAGGCGTTGGGCAATTGGTTGAAATGGCCTGTGTAAAAGGACGTAAAGTTCGTTCAAACCTGAAATTGGGTATTTGCGGTGAGCATGGTGGTGAGCCAACTTCTGTTGAGTTTTGCCACAGAACTGGGTTAGATTACGTTTCTTGTTCTCCATTCCGTGTGCCTATTGCCCGTTTGGCAGCAGCACAAGCAAATATGAGATAAATACCGAGAACCTATTTCTTGGTAATTAGATACAGTTAAGCCTCGATCCTTTTTTTTGGATTGGGGCTTTTTTTTTGGTTTATTTTTATTAATTTAACAATATGTAAACTCAAAATAATTATAATAATATTGAATTCAAATTCAAAAAAATCATAATAAATTTGAATTTGAATTCAAAAAAACTACAATAATATTGAATTCAAATTCAAAAAAATCATAATAAATTTGAATTATAGTATTTAATACACTAAATTCGTAAAAATTTAATATGCAATAACAATGATAAACAGGGTATTCAATAAATTAATTACAAAAGACTTCTTTAAAAAGAAAGTGCTTGTGATTATCGGTGCCCGCCAAGTAGGCAAAACCACTGTGGTTAAGCAGTTGGTAGATAGCTGTGGAATGCAGTCTAAATATATAAATGGAGACGAATACGATATACACCCTATTTTTAAAAAGCCTACATCAACACAGTTAAAGGCTTTAATTGGCAATAATAGGGTGGTGGTTATTGATGAGGCACATCAGATACCGAATATAGGGCGGGCATTGAAACTGATTATTGACACTTACCCCGAAATACAATTAATTGCAACAGGGTCGTCGTCGTTTGATATCGGCAATAGAGTTAACGAACCATTAACAGGCCGAAAATTTGAATATATGATGTACCCGCTGTCGGTAGGCGAGTTGGTAAGTCATTCAGGAATGCTTGAGGAAAAGCGCATGTTAAACCACCGTTTGGTTTTTGGAAGCTATCCCGATGTGGTAATAAACCAAGGAGATGAGGTGCCAATATTGAAAAACTTGGTTAGTAGTTATTTGTATCGCGATGTTTTACAGTTAGATGGTATAAAAAAACCGAGCTTATTAACATCAATATTGAGCGCCTTGGCTTTTCAGGTTGGTTCTGAGGTGTCGATAAACGAAGTTGCGCAGTTGGTAGGCAGTAACGGACATACTGTTGAAAGGTATATTGATTTGTTGGAGAAATCGTTTGTAATATTCAGGCTGAGGGCATTTAGCCGTAACGCAAGGAATGAATTAAAAAAGAGCCAAAAAATCTATTTCTATGATAATGGCGTACGAAATGCCGTAATAGGCAATTATTCTGACTTAATAAACCGGACTGATATTGGTGCGCTTTGGGAAAACTACCTGATGAGCGAACGCGTTAAAAAGTTAGGGTACGAAGGCTTTTACGGTTATCGCTATTTTTGGCGAACAACACAGCAGCAAGAGATTGATTTGCTTGAAGAGGTTGATGGGCAGTTGTATGCATTTGAGTTTAAATGGAACATAAAATCAAAAAAGGATAAAATACCACGTAGTTTTACAAACCATTATCCCGATGCGATAACCCACATAGTTACGCCTGATAATTATATGGATTTTTTATTATAAAGAGTTGCCTCTGTTTTTACCTCTATTGAATTTTTTGATTATGTATTCTTTTAAAATATACTTACTTTGGCTTGCTAAAGCAGATAACAACAATTAAAACTTACGAAATGCAAAAGGTTAACGATTTTTTACTGTTTATTGATGGCTACATAGGTGGGTCGGCATGGTTTGTATATGCCTTAATTGGCACCGGACTGTTTTTTACCTTTTACCTAAAATTCCCTCAAATAAGGTATTTTAGGCATGCGCTTCGGATAGTTACCGGCAAGTACGACAAAAAAGAGGATGCAGGCGACACATCGCACTTTCAGGCATTAACAACAGCTTTAAGCGGAACGGTTGGCACAGGCAACATTGCAGGTGTTGCATTGGCAATACACCTTGGAGGCCCGGCTGCACTGTTTTGGATGCTTATGACCGCCATGGTTGGAATGACGACTAAATTTGTTGAGGTTACGCTATCGCATAAGTATAGAGAGTTTGATGAAGACGGTTTGGTGTCGGGCGGACCAATGTACTATATGAAAAACAGGCTCAACATGAAATGGCTTGCTGTAATTTTTGCCGTTGCCACAGTGGTTAGCTCATTTGGGTCGGGCAACCTGCCACAGATAAACAGTATATCAAATGCAGTAAATGCAACTTTTGGTATTCCGCATATGTTAACGGGCGGCATTTTGGCCGTTTTGCTGGCTTTTGTAATTATTGGTGGCATTAAACGTATTGCACAGGTAACATCAAAGCTTGTTCCAATTATGGCGCTTATATATTTGGTTGGTGCATTTGCCGTAATATTAAGTAATTATGAGAATATAATACCATCAATAGTATCAATTTTTGCCGATGTATTTACCGGAACTGCTGCAACAGGTGGTTTTCTTGGGGCAACAATTGCATTTGCTTTTAACCGCGGCGTAAACCGTGGTTTATACTCAAACGAGGCAGGGCAGGGCTCGGCTCCTATTGCCCATGCTGCGGCAAAAGCCCACGAACCGGTTTCGGAGGGTATGGTTGCTATTTTAGAGCCATTCATCGATACTATTATTATCTGTTTTATTACAGGGCTGGTACTGCTTTCGTCGGGCGTGTGGAGCGAGAAGCACCAAAACACTTTTCAAAGCACCGATATTGTTGTTTTGGCAGGGCATTTTGACGAAACGAACACGGCAGACAGGCAAAAACTCAATAACTATTTAGCAAACCGTGGTGATTTGCAGTTTTTTAATGGAGAATTGAATGTAGAAGATGGAAAGTTGTTGTCAAACCATACAATTATACACGCCCGTTCGTTTGCCGAGGATATTTCGGTTACAATAAATAATAAGCCCTTTACGGGAAATATAACCGTTGTTAATGGGGTGCCGCAGTTGGTTTTTGACGGTAAAACAATATTGCTGAAAGGAAAATCGCTGTTGCATAGCGCCACGCTGACAACAGTTGCTTTTACCCGCAGTTTTTTTGGAAATTGGGGACAGTACATTGTGTCAATAGGATTGTTGCTGTTTGCCTTTTCAACAGTTATTTCGTGGTCGTACTATGGTGGCAGGGCAATGACATATTTGTGGGGGGCAAAGTCGGTTGTGTATTATAAAATTTTGTTTGTTGTAGGTTTCTTTTTTGCATCGTTTATGGACACAACAATTGTTTGGACAATTGCAGGAATTACCATCGCGCTTATGACACTGCCCAACCTTTTTGGTATTTTAATGCTGCATAAAGAGGTAAAACAGACTATTAAGGATTATTGGGTTACATTTAAAAAGGAACACCCCGATGATAATATTAAGCTGACGTAATTTTTTCAATAATGGTTTTATGTGTGAGATTGAATTAGATTGAGTGAGATTGAG
>CAYQPP010000118.1:0-4585 GCA_964419235.1 uncultured Bacteroidales bacterium | reverse complement strand
TTAAATGTTTACACATAAAAATATACGGCTATATAGTGGCTAATGGCTCCTGCCAACACAAAAACGTGAAAAATGGCATGATTGTAAGGTATCTTTTTTATTAAATACAAAATAGCTCCAACAATATATGATATTCCGCCAATGGCAAGCCATGCCAACCCTTGGCTGCACAAATTGTTGTTTAAGGGTTTTATAGCAACAACAATAACCATCCCCATTAAAATATAACCTATTGTTGATGCAACGTTAAAACGCCCTGCAAAAAAAAGCTTGAACACCGAGCCTATTAATGCAATTCCCCATACAACCCCAAAAATGCTCCATCCCCATGTGCCTTTAAGTGCGAGCAAAGTAAAAGGAGTGTATGTGCCGGCAATTAAAAAATAGATGGCAATATGGTCAAAAACATTACGCTTTTTTCGTATTTCGGGGGTTTTGGACGAGTGGTAAAATGTTGATGCAAAAAACAGGACAATCATGCTCAACCCGTAAATGGAATAACTGACTATATGGATAGGGCTTTGTAACGCAACCCCTTTTGCAATAAGAAAAACCAAACCGAAAACACCCATAATAATACCAAACAAATGGCTCCAAATATTTATTTTTTCTTCGGTATAAGAGTATATTTTTAAAGTTTTATCCATTTTGTGTATTTTGATTTAAACGGTTTGTAATTATTCGCAAAATACTAACTAACTTTACGCAATGAAAGTTATAGCGGTTTTTTTCTCGTTTTTGTTAATAATACCCGTAAAACTATACCAATGGGTATTAAGCCCATGGTTGCCCAATGCCTGCCGATATACTCCAACATGCTCTCACTATGCAGTTGATGCATTAAAAATACATGGGCCAATAAAAGGGCTGTTTCTTGCCACAAGGCGTATTTTTTCATGCCATCAGTGGGGTGGTTGGGGCAACGATGCCGTTCCTGCAAAAGAAAATTTTACATGGAAAAAACCAAAGGAGCAGAAGAGGAGACCGTTTGAGTGAATAAGCATTAATATTTTAGCATTGTAACTATTTTTAAATCAAAGGGGTTATGCTATTTTGTCGAAATGCATATATTTTTTCAAGTAAACATTTTCATAGGTTCATAATTATTTCAATTATATTTGTTATTGAGCTATCGTTGCATAATTATAATAAATGGTATTTTTTTCTAATAAAAATCGTAGGGGTAGTGAATCGGTTCAAGATGATTATTCATTATGGCAAAATTTGAAAAACGGAAGTGCTGATTCATTGAAAAGTCTGCATTATAGATATTATAATGAGCTGTATCAATATGGATTAAGGATTACCAATAATCCAGCAATGGCAAAGGAGGCTATTCAAGATTTGTTTGTATATATTTGGGAAAAACACTCAACCTTAAATACAGTAAAAAGTATTAAACCTTATATTTTTAAATCTTTTCGTAACCGGCTTATAAAAAAAAGGGCAAGTAAAATTCTATATATAGATAATCTTGATAATCTTGAAAAAACATTTTTTGATTTTTCAATAGAGGATTTTATTATTGGCAACGAAAATGATAAGGAATTAAAAGAGAGGGTAAAGAATTTGCTGAATAAATTATCAAAAAATCAAAAAGAGGTGATACTCCTTAAATTTTATCATAACCTAACATACCGTGAAATAGCTGAATTGTTAAACATTGAGTACCAGTCGGTAAGAAATAGTGTCAGCAGGGCTTTTAAAATTTTGCGCAAGCATATTGAATAAAAATAGCTGATATATTTTTCTTTTTTTTATATCCTCAAAAAAATACTTATAAAAAGTGAGTACAGATTATCTATTTTTTACTCTTATTAGTAAATGCTCAAATATTAAATTAAAAAAACAGATAAGTGGATACTAAATATTTAAAATACAATGCAGAGGAGTTTGCTGCCGACGAATCATTTCAGAATTGGGTTGTAGGCAATGAGGATGGCGATAAAATGTTTTGGAACAATTGGGTTGAAAATTTTCCTGAGAAAGCTGAAGATGTGGAATTGGCAAAAAAAATAGTTGATTTAGTTAAATTTAAAAAGGAACAGGTATCTGAAAATGAATTGACTGAAAGCTGGAAAAATATTCAATCAGAAATAAATACAAAAGGCAAAAAAATAAATCTGAATTTCAGCTTATTTACAAAAATAGCAGCATCTATTGCAATACTATTATCAATGGCAAGTTTGGTTTGGATACTAAACAGCAGGACAAATAACGATTTATATGCCGATTTTGTTGTGCCTAATGGCCAGCAAAGCTGTGTAAACTTACCTGACGGAACTGTTGTTTGGTTAAATTCGGGTTCAAAATTTAGTTACTCATGCAATTTTGGAAAAAAACAGCGTTTAGTAAAACTTGATGGGCAAGCATTTTTTGATGTCGTAAAAGATAAAAATAGGCCATTTATTGTAAAAACCAAACACCTTGACGTTGAAGTATTGGGTACTGCTTTTGATGTAATGGCATATGCTGACGAAGAGGTTATAAGAACCACCCTTGTTAGAGGTAAAGTAAAAGTGAAAATCTCAAATAAAGAATCGGAATATTTAGAACCTGGACAAGCTTGTTTTTATTCGGTATATTCAAAAAAAGCACAAGTAAAACATGTTAATACTGAAGAATATACCTCGTGGAGAGAAGGGCAGATAAGGTTTAACAACGAAACATTTGAGAACATTGCCCGAAATTTAGAGCGTAAATTCAATGTTTTAATTATTATTGAAAATAAAATGTTGGCAAAAGAACGCTATACAGGTGAGTTTATGAAAGAGGATTCATTAAAAAAGATATTTGAGATTTTTAACCTTACAACTGAATTTGATTATAAGATAAATGGAGATACGATAACTATAAAATAAAAAAATCGGGAAATGTTGCAGCATCTCCCGATGTAAAATCCGGTTGCCCGGATTATTTAAGTGTAAATTAAACATTCCAAAAATATGAAAAATTTATGGAACTGGATAGGTTTCTACCATCAAAAACGAAGCCATAAAATAATAAATATTATGCGATTAACGCTAATACTTATATTTATAAACATTTTTACCATTACGGCCAGTACGTATTCGCAGCGTACAAAAATTTCTTTAAATATAAATCAAGGTTCATTAATTGAAGTTTTTAACGCCATTGAATCGCAAACTGAATTTACTGTTTTTTATAAAAATGAGCAAATTGATAAAAATCATATAGTTGATTTACAAGTTAAAGAGCAAAGCGTTGATAAGATACTTAAAAAGGTTTTGAAAAACACAAAGTTAAATTTTGAGGTAATTGATAAGCAGATAGTTATTATGCTTAAAGATGAAAAAGAATCAAATACAACGCAAATAAATCAGAATACAATAAAAATATCGGGTAAAGTTACCGATGCAGCAGGAACAATGATTGGGGTTACGGTAGTTGTTAAAGGAACAACAAATGGCACCACAACCGATTTTGACGGTAATTATTCTATAACAGTCAGTTCTCCTGATGGAGTTTTGGTATTCTCTTTTATTGGGTATCGCACCCAAGAGATACCAATAAACGGCATAACAACTATAAATGTATTTATGGTTGAGGATGCCGTGGCACTTGGCGAGGTAGTGGCAATCGGCTATGGAACAAAAACAAAAAGCGATATTACGGGCTCAGTTTCTGTTGTAAATTCCGATGAACTGCTATCGCTTCCGGTATCAACAATTGATCAGGCGTTGCAAGGAAAGGCAACGGGTGTAAAAGTTACACAATTAACAGGTGCCCCCGGCGAAGGAGTTGCTGTACGAATAAGGGGGATAGGAACAATTAATGATAATTCGCCTTTATATGTGGTTGACGGAATAGCAACAAAAGATGCATTTAATTCACTATCTCCAAACGATATAGAATCTATAACAATATTAAAAGATGCCTCGGCGGCGGCAATTTATGGTTCGCGTGCTGCCAATGGTGTTGTATTAATCACAACAAAAAAAGGAAAAGATGGTGACTCAAAACTTGTTTATAATGGTTATACAGGAGTTCAGGTAATTGGCAACACCACCAAAATGTGCAATAAAGATGAGTACATAATGCTTTATAATGAGGCAGCTGTTGCCGATGGGCGATCTGAAATACCGCAAAGCATGGCCGACACCTTACCAAATACTAATTGGTGGGACGAAATTTTTCAGCCTGCATTAATAATGAGCCATCAATTATCGGTAAGCGGGGGTAATGAAAAATCAAGCTATCTGGTATCGGGTGGATACTACAAACAGGACGGCATAATACTAAACTCGGGTTTCGATAGGTTTTCTATCAGGACAAGTGTTAACACAAAGCTTTCAGACCGTTTTGATTGTGGTGTAAATGTGAACCTTTCAGCGTCAAAAACTAATTTGGTTGGCAGCTCGGGCGATGGCTATGGCGGTAATGGCGGTAGTGTGGTTCGTTATGCGTTTTTCCGCACCCCAATTTATCCGGTTAAAGATGATAACGGAGAATATATAGATTATTATACCGACTATGCCGATATTTTTGGTGATGGCTATAACCCTGTTGGCTTTGCAGAAAAATACGATTGGAAAAAGAAAAATTACAGGGCTTTCGGTAATAC
>CAYQPP010000117.1:0-10723 GCA_964419235.1 uncultured Bacteroidales bacterium | reverse complement strand
ATTTATAACCGTTAATTCCTCTCTGTGATTTTTTAAATCAGCATTTAATATATTAAGTTCTTTTATAGCGTTTTGCTTAATTTTATTCGACCTAATGCTTAGTATAATAATAGCAATTGAACTTATAATAATAAATATCAGAAAAAACAGAAAATACCATTGGTTTTTCGACTTAAGTTTTACTATTTCATTCTCTTTTTTAAGTTTGTTGATTTCATTCTCTTTCTTCTCAAGCTCATAAATAGTTTTAAAGCCGGCCAATTTCTCATTATAATCTTCGCTTTTAATACTATCGTCATATACCGACTTCATTAACAACGATTTAATGGCTGCATTTAGGTTGCCTGAAATAGAATCGAGGTTATATTGAATTTTATAAAACTCTTTTTTAGAGTTTAAACTATTGCTTTGCCAAATATATATTTTGGCTTTTCCTAATAACTCTTCGGCTTGTGTAAAATCTCCATTGTAAAATTTTATTTCTGCCATTGATTGGTAAATGTCGCCAATTAAAAATGCCGGAAGTGAATTTTTATTCTCAAAAGCTTTTTTGAAATACATTTGTGCTTTTGAGTATTCGTTTATACTGGAATAATATTTACCCAAATTCAAATAGGTTAACCCTAAATAGTAGTAATTGCCTAACTTTTTCGATAAATCAATAACAGTATTAAAATAAATAAGCGATGAGTCAGGGTTGCCCAACTCTCCGTAACATAAGCCTATATTGGCTATCGAGGACAATAAAGACGTACTGTCATTCATTAATTCTGATATTATTCTGACTTCTTTGTATATCTCAATAGCCGAATTATAATCTTTTGTAAACCAATAAATGTTACCAATATTGTTTAAGCACCTATGCAGGTATTTTTTACTATTTTTTTCCTGAAGGATTATTTTTGACTTTGTCAGGTTATCCAAAGCTCTTTCATATAACCCCATCAATGTATATTGGGTGCCGGAAAAAAAGTAACCCTTTGCCATTCGCATCGAGTCAACAATGGTTTCGGCTATTTTTGTGCCATTTTCGGCATATAATACCGATTTTTGCAAGTCGGTATTTGAATAGTATGTTGAAATGGAGTAAAACAGCTCAATTTGGATAGTATCTTTTTTATTTGTGTCAACTTGCTTTAATAAACTATCAATATAGGTTTGTGAATAAATATCAGTTAAACTGAAAAGCAGAAATAATATAGTATATAGTTTTTTATTCATAAATTGACACAATCATTATATTGTCTTTATATTAAGACATTTAAAAAGCTATTTTGTTCTGACTTTAAGCTGCATAAATGCAACTGACATTATCAAACAAAATTTACTAAAAGCATATTTATTTTTATTCCCTTAAATCACAAGATAGTAATAATTATTTAAAGCACGCAGCCTATTACTGTAAATTTGCAAATCACAGGCTGTATTTGTCTAATAATCTGAGCATTGCTTAATACGTCGTTTCATTTTTAATTTGTTTGCCAAATGGTAACTGTTAAGTGCCATTAGTTTTCTGTTAAAATTATATCTTTGCAAAAAAATTTGGGCAATGCCCTAATTAGTTAGTTGTTTAGTAAAAAAGATATAAAGTTAAATAATATGAGCCATATTGATTTAAGCGAACAGGAGATTATACGTCGCAAATCGTTAGAAGAGTTAAGAAAATTGGGAATTGAGCCTTATCCGCAGGCTATGTATAACGTTGACACAACTACGCAAGATATACGCGAAAAATTTGATCCCGAAAAGGGAAACTTCCAAAAAGTATGTTTGGCAGGCCGTATTATGAGCCGCCGCATTATGGGAAAAGCTTCGTTTATTGAGCTTATGGACGAAAAAGGCAGAATACAAGTATATTTTAACCGCGACGAAATTTGCACGGGCGATGATAAAACCATGTACAATACTGTTTTTAAAAAGCTTTTGGATATTGGCGATTTTATTGGAATTGAAGGTCATGCTTTTGTTACACAGGTTGGCGAAAAATCGGTTTTTGTAAAGGAGTTTACTGTACTAAGCAAGTCGCTTAGGGTTTTGCCCATTGTAAAAGAGAAAGACGGCAAAACATATGATGCTTTTACCGACCCCGAGCAGCGCTACCGCCAACGGTATGTTGATATGGTAGTTAACCCCGATGTTAAAGAGGTGTTTTTAAAGCGTGCAAAAATAATTAACACCATGCGCAATATGTTTAACGAGCGTGGTTATGTTGAGGTTGAAACACCAATTTTGCAGCCTATCCCGGGTGGGGCGGCAGCCCGTCCGTTTATCACTCACCACAACGCACTTAACATGCCTCTGTATTTGCGCGTTGCCAACGAACTCTATTTAAAACGGCTGATTGTAGGTGGTTTCGATGGGGTTTATGAGTTTGCCAAAGATTTCAGAAACGAAGGCATGGACCGCACGCACAACCCTGAGTTTACCGTAATGGAAATTTATGTGGCTTATAAAGATTATAACTGGATGATGGAGTTTACAGAGCAGATGCTTGAAAAAGTTGCTATGGCGCTGCACGGCACAACCAAGGTTATGATTGGCAACAAAGAGATTGATTTTAAAGCCCCATACCGCCGCTTAACTATGATTGATGCTATTAAAGAACACACCGGCACCGATATTACAGGAATGGACGAAACCCAACTGCGCAAGCTTTGCAACGATTTGAATATTGAAGTTGACGAAACTTTTGGCACAGGAAAAATGATTGACGAGATATTTGGCGAAAAATGTGAGCACCACATGATTCAGCCTACATATATAATTGATTACCCTGTTGAGATGTCGCCGCTTTGCAAAAAGCACCGCGATAACCCCGAACTTACCGAGCGGTTTGAGCTAATGGTTAACGGCAAAGAACTCTGCAATGCTTACACCGAGCTTAACGACCCAATTGACCAGCTTGAACGCTTTCAAGATCAGCTAAAGCTGTCGGAAAAAGGCGACGATGAAGCAATGTTTATCGATATGGATTTTGTACGCGCCTTAGAGTACGGCATGCCGCCTACATCGGGCATGGGAATAGGAATTGACCGCCTAACTATGTTTATGACAGGGCAAGACTCTATTCAAGATGTGCTGTTTTTTCCACAAATGCGCCCCGAGAAAAAAGCCAAAGTTGACGGCCCCGATGATTTTGTTAAAGCTGGGGTGCCCGAAAATTGGGCAGAGCATGTAATAAAGGCTGGTTATACTTCGGTTGCAAAACTAAAAGAGGATAAACCAACTCAGATTCACCAAAAGCTTAATGGTTTCAGAAAAAAGAACAAACTCGATATTCCTGCTTTGCAACTGCCCGATGTTGAGAAATGGGTTAACGGATAAAGATAAAGCCTGCTTTTAGCAGGCTTTTCTATGGGTTTTGTTTTTTATCAATGCATTTAACCGGCAGTATTATTTATACCGTGTTATAATGCGTTTATTACTTATTATAAAAATCAATAGCATTTCTTAAATGTTTCGGTTTTGAGAAAGAAATAAAATAACTAACCCAAAAACAACTCGCACCTAAACCAATTGCAACTATACTTCCTGTTACATTTGGCTCTGGTTCAGAATCAGATCCATCCCAATCTTTTGTTTTATGAATCAAAGTTGCTAAACCACTTATTAGTGTTACTCCTCCAGCAATATATAAAATAGTCTGAGCGTCTCTTACTGATTTATATTTTTTTAAATAAATTGAGCTTTCTATGTTGTCATCTAAATCATAAACTAAGTTTTTGTAACTGGTTTTTTTTAAGTCAACAAAACCTTTATTATAATAATTATTAATCTTTTTTGTCGATATTCCAGACGAATACATACCTGCTGAAGCACTGTAATACGTGGGGCTACTGCTTGTAGTTTCATGCTCATATAAGTTAATCCTACCCTTCCTAATCCTTTCTGCAAAAATCGATGAACCAGAAAAACTAACATCCCTAGTATTAGCATAAAAACATGTTTCGTTTTTATAAAATTTAACTATTGATGATGAATATTTTTTTGAACCAATCAAAAAATAAGAATCTTCCAAAAGAGTTTTTTTGTGATAAATTATTTTTCCACTTATTATTTGATTTGAATAAGTATATAAGAAGGATTTATTATTATTTTCAATACTATCAGCAAACATAAAGTCTTCACTATCTCTTTTTTGCTTTAATGAAAGCAATTCCCATTTTTCAATTTTATCTAAATCATACACTATTCCGTTATAAGCAAATGAAGAAATGTCTATAATTGCAAGAAATGTCTTTGTGCTTTTTCCAGAATTAATAAATAAAAATTCAATTTTTGAAGTGTCAATTGATGTGATATTACAATCAATTACACTTCCACTTATTCTTGTTATTTGATCTTGACCATCGGCAACTCTAATTATCAAAACATATATTAGAATTAGTACTATTCTTTTAATCATCTATCAGGTTTCTTTATTATTTATTATGCTTTATAAATCAAGGCCATATAAAAATTAGTCCATAATTTTCAATTAATATATTATTTTAATTCTTACTTGCTTGCTTTATTTCAATCTTGCACAACGTTGCGTATAAGCATAGTGCGTATTTGAAAGAACTATTTTTCCGGTTCGCACATAGCTAATTTAATTTATCGGTTACAACCTGCCCAGCCGGTCAGGCGGGTTTAGCAATTTTATTTCCAACCTGAAATAAAATTTGCGGGGTTTATTACTTGTAAACACTTTCGTGTAACTAACTGGTAGCATTAGGTTTATACCGTATTATAGCCTGTACTTTATTCAAATAATTCTTTTATTGTTTTCATTGGTAAAAACATTTTCTTACTGTCAGGTAATTTTATAAATCCATATTTTTTATAAAATAATTCAGCGTTGTAATCCATAGGGTCAACTATAACTGCAAAAGTTCCTACCGAATCAGATATATCAAAACACCTTTCCAAAGCATCAATCAATAAAACCTTTCCTAATCCTTGCGACTGATATTTTACATCAATTGCTAAACGTCCGAGCAAAATTGTTGGAATAGATAAATACGATTTTGGCAATTTCTTTCTAAACGAATTAGGAATCAAATCATTTGAAATACTACCGCTTGAAATTGTATAATACCCTTTAATATTATCAGATTCGATATCAATCAAAACAAAGCATGCTGAAAGTTTTCTTTTAACATCTTGTTTTGCTTGCTTCCAAAAATAATTATCTAATAATTCATTTCCACACGAAAACCTATCCCTGATATGCTTTGAATCAAGCGGTATAGTTAAATAATTCATTTAGAAATCATTTTATCATACTCTTCTTTTGCAGAAAGTAAGTCATTATTAGGTTTAGGTGGATTTATCAAAGAATCGAAGAAAATACCCTTATCTTTATCTGAAGCAATAATTCGTTCTCGTTCTTTAAGTATTTCTTTCGCTTTTTCTTGAACTGTCATAATAACAAAATCAGTCAAATTTCTATATCCACCTAATGTTGCAGCTCTTTCAAAAAGTTGCTTTTGCTCTTTAGGCAATCTTGTATCAAATCTTGCCTTTTCTTGATTTAGTGCTTCCATAATTAATATATTTTCATCAAAGGTACGGAATATATCCGTATCGCGCAAACGAATTACGGAAAATATCAGTACTACATTACTTTATACATTGACTATAACGGTAACGGTAAAAGTAGTGTATATTTAAAAATGTTGCTTTCCGTTTCGCACGTAGCTAATTTAATTTATCGGTTACAACCTGCACGTTTGTTCGCATTACGTTTACAAATTGTTGTGCTTTCGTGCATTATCATCTAGCTGTTAATTGAACTGACAAATCCAGAGCATTTGCAACCAATAAAAGATTTGAAATTCTTATATCTTCACCATTCTCAATCCGTGAAATATAAGGTCGTTTCTTTCCTACAGCCTCTGCTAATTTTTCTTGACTCATGTTTAATTCTTTTCTCCGGTTCCTGATAATCTCTCCGAAATAATAGGAATATGCTTCTTCTCTAAATCTCTCCCTACTTTCAGAACCTTTTTTTCCATAGCGTTCAGCTAATAAGTCCTTGGCTTTAATTGTTTTCATAATTTCCTATTTTTTAAATATTCCTCCAAAATCTTTTCCGCTGCTTTAATGGCTTTCACATAATTCTTATTTGACTTTTTTATGAATCCATTTAAACAAACTGCTTGTGTACATTCAGAAAAATTCAAATGGTCAATAGCAAAGATTATGACACGATATTCATCCCCAGCTTTAATTCTAAGTTCATAAAATCTAGTATTTTTCAGCTTTTTCACAAAATTTGCATGAACAATCTTTACTTCTCCAATAATTTCGATTAGCTGAAAAAATTTATTCGAAACTCTTTCTCCTTGCTTATCTATGAAATCCAAGCATTTTTCTGTAATGTCTATTTCTCTCATGGGACAAATGTAACGAATTCGTTACTATAAATCAAAATTTCTAAGATAAAATGCTATTATTAGTACACATTTTTCTGGCATGAAGCACAACTTAAAGATAAAAAAAGCAATATATGAATTTAACACCAAGCTGAATCTTGGTGATTTGGAGAAATAACAAAAAACAGCCTGCCTATACCAATGCTCCCTTTTAAGCGGAGCCCCTCTTTTATCTTTTTAAAAACCGCGTAACCACCAGCAAAGCATACCCAAAAAGCAAAAGCTCAAAGCTATATTGCGACACACCTTTTATTAAAACTATTTCAAAATACCCTAAAATACCAATAGCGCCCGACACCAATGCAGTTATCCAAATAATTTTTGAAAGTTTTATTGCGCTCATAATAATCTCTTTTTTTGTTATTATTAATTTAACCGAAAGATAGCCTAAAAGCTTGAAACTTCAAAAAAACTAAATGAACAACCTCGCTGCCGTGCAAACGAGGTGTCAATTTTTATACAACACTATGTTTCGCAGTAAGCTGCGGGGGAACCTGCCTCGCCATATAACTTTGGCAGGCGGGCTAAAACCATAAGTGTGGGATTCAAAAATAATTTTCAATATACAACAATGCTATGTTTACAAATTAAAAACTATCTTTGAAAAAGGATGTAGGTTGGGAATAGGGTATTTTATATCATTTTATGAATATCAGTAATATGAAGCATCAAAAAATAACAAGCAAACAGTATTTTAAAACTGCCAAAATGATTCATGGTGCCCTAATTAGCGGGGTAATAATTTTTTTATTTGTGGCATCGTTTATAATGTGGGGGCAAGAGCTTGAGGTTGATTATAATACCGAATCGAATGTTTTTTATATTATTGTGGGGGTGTTGGGACTATGGGCACTGTTTGGTGGCGATTTTATTTTTAAAACCCAGCTTAAAAAAGCCAAAATACACCCTGCGCTATCACAAAAAATGATGCAGTATCAAAAGGCTAATATTGTAAAGTATGCATTAATTGAAGGCGTGGCACTTTTTTCAATTGTAGCGGCTCTGCTAACCCTGTCGGTGTGGTTTTTAATAATAGCAGGAATTTTAGTGTTGGTGTTGGCCTCATATTACCCATCGGCCGATAAGGCCATTAAAGAGTTAGATTTGAATATTGATGAGCAAAAACAGGTTAGGACAGCCGATGCCTATATATCGGAGTCGATGGATAATCAATAATTGTTTTGAAGTGAATTATCTTAAACTTAAAATATGCCTAATATTACTATCAGTTGTACCTAACTTAATATTTTCGCAAGACAACCCTTACAAAATCAAAAAATACCCCTTTATTAATTACAAGGCAAATAATTTTGCCATTACCGATACAGCATCTTATAACCTACTTTTTGATAAATTGACACAAATTGCATTTGCGGGCGAGGGCAAAGTAAGCATTGTACATATTGGCGATTCGCACCTGCAAGCCGATTTTTTATCGGGCAATTTTCGCCGAAAGCTGCAAACATTTTTTTTGGGAGCAATGGGCGGCAGGGGTTTTGTATTTCCGTATAAGGTGGCAAAAACCAATAACCCTGTAAATTACAAGGTATTGTGGACAGGCGAATGGCAAAGTTGCCGAAATGTTGAGAAAGAAAAAAAATGCAAACTCGGGCTTTCGGGCATATCGGTTACAACTGCCGACACAAACGCATCAATAACCATAAGCATAAACGACCCTAAATTGAGCGGTTACGATTTTGACAGGTTAATGGTGTTCCATGAATTTGGGCAGCAGGCTTATAGCCCTGAAATTTACAATAACAGCATAAAAAAAACAGCCTTTCCCCGTAAGGGCTACACGCTTTTTGAATTTAAAAACAACATTGAGTCGGTAACGCTAAACCTTAAAAAAACCGATACCCTGCAAAACAGCTTTAGCCTGTACGGATTTAATTTTGACAGCAACGATGCAGGCATTATTTATCATACAATTGGTGTTAACGGCGCACAGGTTGAGTCGTATTTGCGGTGCCAATATTTTGTACCGCATTTGGCTGCGTTAAATCCCGATTGGGTAATTGTGTCGTTGGGCACAAACGACGCCTACACAGATGTTTTTGACACGTTGGCTTTTAAAAACAGCATTGACAGCATTATAGGTTTTATTAAGCAGGCGGCACCAACGGCGGCTATTTTATTTACCACACCGGGCGACCACCGGATTCGCAAAACAAAAATCAACCAAAACGTACAGTTTGCATCAAATATTATTATTGAAAAAACAAAACAGCACAGTTTAAGCTATTGGGATTTTTATAGAATAATGGGGGGCAAAGGCTCAATTGACAGTTGGTATTATGCAGGGTTGGCACACACCGACTACTTACACTATTCCCGTAAGGGGTACGAGTATCAGGCACATTTGCTGTTTAACGCATTTTTAAAAGCATACGACGATTATTTGGCAAAACAGATAATATTAAAAAATTAGGTTTTTGTTATCGGCTAAAACCTGTTATACTTTAGCTGATTAGTGATTAGTGGCAGCAAAAAATAACATTAAATAATCAGTATTAAAAAAATATTTTCCTTAATTTGCTGATGCAAGTCGTGATGCTCATAAGATTGACACCCTAATTAATTAGGGTGATTATGAATCACTATACAGTATGGATATAGCCCGCTTTTAGTGAGCTTATATGGTGGAGGAGTTGTCATAGGGGTTGCTTTTGTTCACCATGTTAAACATGGTATTAATCTTGTAATATTATTATCAAAATACAAGTATTGTATTACCCAACATGCACAATATCATAACAATAAACAAACTGATAAGATACATAATTTAAAAGATATTGATTTTGACAGACTGGCTATTATATAACCCGCAAAAACCGTTACTATTTACCCGCCCTGCATTTTGGGTGTTCCTGTTGTTGGTATATGCCGTTTTTACGTTAATCTATAAAAAAACCTTTTGGCGAAACACATGGCTTTTTGTTGTGAGCATATTTTTTTATTACAAATCGAGCGGACTGTTTTTTTCTTTGATACTGCTTTCGGTAGCGGTCAATTTTGTTATTGGCAACAAATTGTATAAAGCCGATTCGGTTAAAAAAAAGAGGCTTTGGGTTGCCTTATCGGTAATTTATAACTTAATGTGGCTTGTGTATTTTAAATACACTTACTTTTTTGCAGGGTTGTTAAGCCAATGGTTTGGTTTTGACATTGAAGTACACGACTGGCTTTTAACAGGCGTAAACCAACTTGCCGGAAGCCATTTTGAGGCATCAAAAATATTGTTGCCTGTGGGCATTTCGTTCTATACTTTTCAAATAATAAGCTACATTGTTGATTTATACCACAAAAAGGTAAAACCCATAAAAAACATGATGGATTTTGGGTTTTACGTATCGTTTTTTCCGCAGCTTGTGGCAGGTCCCATTGTGCGCGCAGCCTCATTTGTGCCTCAAATGTATTCGGGTTACAAGGTACATAAAGACGAGGCAGCACAAGCACTTTTTTTAATTTTAAACGGTTTAATCAAAAAGGTTGTAATAGCCGATTACATATCGCTTAACTTTGTCGATAGGGTTTTTGACAGCCCGTTGAGCTATTCGGGTTTTGAAAACCTGTTGGCGGTGTATGGCTACTCTATACAAATATATTGCGATTTTTCGGGCTATACCGACATTGCCATCGGCTTGGCACTATGGATGGGGTTTAGGCTGCCGCTTAATTTCAATTCGCCTTACAAGGCAATAAACATTACCGATTTTTGGAGGCGCTGGCACATATCGCTATCAACATGGCTAAAAGATTACCTGTATATTCCGCTTGGCGGCAACCGAAAAGGCAAAGTACGCACATACATTAATTTAATGATAACAATGCTGCTGGGCGGGCTTTGGCACGGCGCCAATTTACGCTTTGTAATTTGGGGCGCACTCCACGGAATATATTTGGCAGCCCACAAACTTTGGCTAACAATTTTCCCTAAACAAAATAGCAAACTCAGGGTGCTAAGGGTAATTATTACATTCCACTTGGTAACACTTACGTGGATGGTGTTTAGGGCTAAAAGCATGTTGGCGGTAAAAGATATGTTTTTACAGATATTTTATGATTTTAAAGGTGGCTTTATTATTGAAATAATAACCGGCTACCGTATGGTATTGGGGTTAATTTTATTGGCTTTTACTATTCATTGGTTGCCCATTGGCTGGAAAAATTGGTATAAAGGCAAGTTTGTTGATATGCCGGTATATTTAAAAATTGCCGTAACCTTAATAACCGTTTTTATACTTGTGCAGTTTACATCAGCAGAATTGCAGCCTTTTATCTACTTTCAGTTTTAGTTTTTA
>CAYQPP010000116.1:7409-10730 GCA_964419235.1 uncultured Bacteroidales bacterium | reverse complement strand
TCCTATTTTTGGAATATCATTGAATTTAACTTCAAAGGTTAGTTTTTCGCCATTGTTTAGTGTCGTTACATCTTCGCAATTAAATTGGTAACAGCTTGCTGTCCATCCGTCACTCCAGCCTTCGCCCCTGTAGTTTAAGAAACTGCGGCCTTGGTTTATTGCATTTTTCACATCCGACAAGTTCATTGAACAATCGCTGCCATAGTTTCCATCGCTCATTAATGTGTCAACGCTTGTAAAACCGCCATCGGTTAACATTACATTTGCAGTAAAGTGCTTGGTTTCAACTTGCGACTCATAATAATTGTTTGAGCAGCAAATTCCTTTTTTAAACCAGCTGTTATCGGCTATGTATGGATCTTCTTCATACTTCTTAAATTTATTAAGCATTACTTCAAGGTGGTAAACATCGTCATTTGTAAGTCGCCCAATCATCATTTCAGGGAAATAATCGTCGCCGTCAATTTCAACAAAATAATCTTCGTCTGCATAAGAGTAGCCATCGTAGTACCTTACTTTTGAGGGGAATTTGCCGTCGTCGCCAATTATTAAAACGTATGTTGGCGGATTTTCCCAGTTATGGTATGCATCTTCAATATGCTCTTTTATGGTTGTCGGATTGCTTGCATTGGCATTTATATCACTAAATTTTGTTACGTGAATTTCAACACCGCTTTTTTGTTTCCATTCGGCGTAAGCTTCAAAAGTGCTTGCAAATTCATCGGGCATAATACATAACATAACATCATGACCGCTCTCTTTGCCATTATATTTAGCATCGAGTATATTTTGATAGTTTGCTATGAAGCTACGGTATATTTTGCCAAATGAAGGGGCAATGCTTTTTGTTGTTGCGGTTTTAGGGTTAATAACCTTGCCTTTGTTATTATTATAGTTTATACGTATTGTAACAGATGAAACAACCTGTATCTCTTTTTTTGCTGGCAAATAGCGCAAGGGATAAACCGAAAGGCGAACAATTCTAAAATCGCGAAGTACCGATGGGGTTGACAATTGTGCTATTGTTTTTGGGTAGATATCAGGTGAATCGTATATGTTTTGGTTTTTAACCATTGCGGGAATCTGCTCACCTTCGCGCCAGCTGTTAAGTGCAGGCTCAATATTAATATTATCATATATTTTGGTATAACCGGTTTTTATTACCTCAACCGAAGCCGATGCGTTGTCGGGAATAGCCAATATTTTTGATATGTAGGGTAGTTTGGGATAGTCAGGGTTTGTTGAAAAAATATCGGTTAAAAGGTCAACCGATTCATATGAATTGCCTTTATGTGAATCAGCCATTTTTAACTCAAAACCTGAAATTTCAATTTTAAGAATTGTACTGTTGTCGTTGTTGCTTATAACCGTAACATTTGGAGCTGTTTCAGCCTGTTTATTATTTGTAACAGGTATCCACTCGGCATACATATTTATAATAATAAATATTGAGATGAATGTGGATAGAGAGATTTTTTTTAACATAATAGTAATTTTTAATTCGTAAATGTAGTTAAGTTCTATTAATTGATTATAAATTGTGATTTTAGTTGCACCATAAAAGTATTTTTTTAAAAAGTTTTAAATATATATAATTTTCTGAAGTAAAGGTGTAACTTATAATAATTTGGTGCGTCTTTAATTTAAACCATAACAAAACAAGGATTTAAAATCCTAAAAATCTTGCAAGATTGAGACTGAACAGAGATTAGTTTAAGAGATTGATTTTAGAATTAAATTAATAACCCTTAAAACCAATTTAAAATGAAAAAAATTGTAATATTATTGGTAGCTATAGCTATGGGCTTAACTACCGCAGTAAGTGCAAAAAAGGTGCCTACGGTTGCAGCTAAATTGCCCACCACCTTAAAAAATGTAATTGCCAAAAGCCTTTATTATCCGAATGATGCAAGATTAGACCTGTTAGAGGGTGATGTTTGGATGAAGGTTTGTGTAACAGGTGAATCAAAAATTAAAGTTGTTGCTATAAGTTCAACTACTCCTGAGCTTGGTGTTTATGTGAAAAAAGAGTTGTCCTCCCTTTACGTTGATAATCCGGGTTGTAATGCAGACCAGGTTTATTACCTCAAAATAAAATTCGATCTTATAATGAAATAACAGTCGGATACCTTACCACTTTTTTATAGTTGTTAATTTTGGGTAGATAGAATCTCAGTCTGTTTGTCCATACTTAAAAACGGGTTTTTTTAATCCGTTTTTTTGTTTTTATATAAATTATATATTATAAAGGTTAGTGTTGTGTTATTAACTGTTTATCGGTTTGATGAAGTGCGAATAATTAGTGTGGCCGGTACAATAATTTCTTTTGTGGCGCCAAAACCGGGTTTTCCGTTAATTTGTTCAAATAAAAGCTTGGCAGCTAAGGTTCCAATTTTTTCAGGATTCTGATCCATTGTTGTTAATGAAGGCTCCATATACCTCGACCTATTGCTGTTTGAGAACCCGACAACCATAATTTCTTCAGGTATTTTGAGTTGTTTTTCTTTAATGGCAAATAGCGCCCCAATGGCAACCTCATCATTAATTCCAAAAATTGCATCGGGGGGAGTAGGCAGTGCCAATAGTTTTTTTGTTGCATTTTTTGCATCTTCAACGGTAATATTACACCTTACAACTATATCTTTATCAAATTCAATTTTATTGTGCAAAAGTGCTGTTTCGTAACCCCTGTATCTATTTCGGCCAATTAGCATATGCTCGGGACCTGTTATTAGTGCAATGCGTTTTGCGCCTTTATTGATAAGATGGGTAACAGCCATATAAGCAGCATCGGCATCATTAGCAACAACTTTTGGTACGTTTATCTCTTTTGATGTTCTGTCAAAAAGAACCAAGGGAACCTCGTTGTCTTCAATAAGGCGGATATGGTTGAAGCTGTCGGTAGCTTTTGATAATGAAACAATTAAACCGTCAACCCTATGGTCAAGGAAGCCATTTACGTTGTTTTGTTCCTTTTTCATATCCTCGTTTGATGAGCTTACAAAAACCTGATAGCCCAAATCGTTTGCAACCTGTTCAATGCCTTTTACTACCGAAGCATAAAATGCACTTACGATTTGTGGTACAACTACACCTATTGAATATGATTTTTGGGTTTTTAAAGCAACAGCCATTGAGTTTGGACGGTATTTTAGCTTTTTTGCCATGTCGCGAACCAGTTTTTTTGTGCTTTCCGATATTTCCGGTTTGTCTTGTAATGCTCTTGAAACCGTTGATATGGATACGCTTATGGCTTTTGCAATGTCTTTAATTGTAGCTGCTTTTTTCATATGTTTTAATTTTTACTGTTTAACTATTTAA
>CAYQPP010000116.1:0-7309 GCA_964419235.1 uncultured Bacteroidales bacterium | reverse complement strand
TTAAGGCATTAAGGAAATTGAGTTGTGTTTTTAACCATTTAATTATTAAGTTATATTTATTATGCTACTGTTGTTTTAAGTTGTTTTTGCTAAAATGCAATGGTAATAATTGAGAAATATTATCTATGGCAATAATTTTTTCCTTACCAATAAGGATGGTTCTAATCGGTTTATTGAAACGGAGCTCGGTTTCGAGCATTACCTGCCTGCAAGCACCACATGGTGATACGGGATTTTTTAATAAGCCATTTTTGTTTATTGCACAAATAGCAATTGCTTTTACAGCTATATCAGGAAAAACTGAATTTGCATAGAAAATAGCCACCCTTTCAGCACATAATCCTGATGGGTAGGCCGAGTTTTCTTGATTATTGCCGGTAATTAGCTTTCCGTTTTCTAATAATACGCAAGCTCCAACCTTAAATTCAGAATAGGGGGCATACGCATTTTTTGCTGCATTTTTTGCCATTTTAATTAACTCTGAATCTTGATTTGACATTTCAGCTTCAGAGCTATATTCGATAGTTTTTATTGTGTACTCTTTTTTTATCATTTTGTTTTGTTGTTTTGTTTGGGCTGTGCCGCCATTGATAATAATTTGGGTTATTGCCTGTTGTCAATGCAAATGTAAGCAAAAAGTATTAAAGCCATAATGTATGTATTGTACAAACAATACTAACAATTGTTAATTACTATTTGAGAAGTTTATTGAAAGTACCAAAATATGAAATGATAATTTATGTATTTTCGGCAGTTGAATGTAAATTAAAGTGCAATGATAAGAAAGACTGTTTTTATTGTATTTTTTGCTTTATACAGCATAGTTTGTATTGCCCAACAAAAGGTATCGCGCAAAGAGTATATAGATAAATATAAAGCAACTGCTATAAATGAAATGCGAAGGTCGGGTGTTCCGGCAAGTATAACTTTGGCTCAGGGTATTTTAGAGTCGAATAATGGGAATAGTACATTGGCGGTTAAGGCTAACAATCATTTTGGAATAAAGTGCCATGATAATTGGAGGGGAAAAACATACTATCATGATGATGACAGGCCTAACGAATGTTTTAGAAAGTACAAAAGTGCAGACGATTCATTTCGCGACCATTCCGATTTTTTAACAAGGCATCAGCGTTATGCATTTTTATTTGAGTTTAAAACAAGCGACTATAAGAGTTGGGCAAGAGGGCTTAAAAAAGCAGGTTATGCAACTCACTCAAAATACGATAAGCTTTTAATAAAAATTATTGAAGAAAATGAGCTTTATAGATTCGATAACAATAAGTATAAACCAAAAGAGGATGTGGTTATTCCACCACGGGTTTTAGCCGAAAATGTTGATGATTATTCGATTAATCCGTTTGGGAATGATATAAAAACCTGTAATAGAATTGATTATGTGATTATAGGAGAAGGCGATACTTTTGAGTCGATTGCAGAACGGCATGAGTTAAGGTCGTGGCAACTGTATAAATATAATGAGTTGCCACATGATGCGGCTTTAATACCCGGAACGCGGATGTATTTGCAGCCCAAGCGGCGTAAGGCGGCTGTTGGTAATAAGTATCATACAATTAAGCCGGGCGAGAATATGTATATTATTTCGCAAAAATATGGTATAAAATTAAAAAGCTTATATAAAATAAATAATCTTGAATATAACCGCGAACCAGAGATAGGCTATACCATAAGTTTAAGGAAAAAGAAGAAGTAGCTGTCAATTTCTGTTTTGAATTTTAAATATGAAGGTTGTTAGCAAGCCTTGCCCGAATAATTGGGGAGGGCTTGGTTTTGGCATTTTTTTGCTGACATTAATTGATAGCAATGTATTTTTGAGGTTGTTTAAAGCCACGTAAAAATTCATCAACCTGCATCCGCTTTTTTCCCGATAACTGAAGTTCGGTAATTATAATAAAACCGCCTTGTGCCGCAATTTTAAGATATGTTTTTTCATCGGATAAAATTGTGCCGTCGGTTAGGTTGTGGGGCGTAAACTCTTTTTGTGTTTTAAATATCTTAAAATCGGTTAAATCGCCATTTGAATTTTTTAAAGTTGACCATGCCGCAGGGTAGGGGCTTAATCCGCGGATAAGGTTGTGTATAGTGCCAATTGGTTGCGACCAGTTTATTCGGCAGTCGGGTTTAAAAATTTTTGGTGCATGTTTGGGGTCTTGGTCTATTAGGTTTGTTTGTGGTATCTCTTTATAATTTTTATCAATAATTGCCTGTATTGTTTTTACAAGTAGCTTTGCCCCAATAACCATTAATTTATCATGAATTGTTCCTGCGTTATCTTCATCGCTTATTTTTACCTCTTCCTGAAAAAGTATATTGCCTGTATCAATTTCGTGCTTTAAAAAAAATGTTGTTACCCCTGTTTTTTGTTCGCCGTTAATTACAGCCCAGTTAATTGGAGCAGCCCCCCTGTAATGTGGTAGTAATGAGCCATGTAGGTTTATTGACCCTAATGGTGGCATATTCCAAACAGTTTCGGGCAACATTCTGAAAGCCACAACAACTTGAATATCGGCATTGTACCCTTTTAGTAAATTTTGAAATTCGGGGTTTTTTAGGCTTGTGGGTTGCAAAATGGGTAGCCCTTTTTCTATTGAGTATTTTTTTACAGCCGATTGGTTAATCTTTTTTCCTCGTCCTGCAGGCTTGTCAGGACTTGTTACTACACATACAATGTTAAAACCGTTCTCTATTAAAGCTTTTAAGCTCTCAACTGCAAAATCGGGTGTTCCCATGAACACTATTCTTAAATCACTTTTTTTCATGAATGGTAAAAAATTTATGGCTACAAAACAAAAACGTATGCAAATTTACAATAAAAGATATTTATTCTATGAAAACATGTTGATACATGATATCATCATTATAAGGATAACATCCGAATTTATTCGAGTGTGTAGGGCGTGCAAATTTAATAATTAGTACTCTTTAGCGTACTTTATGCTTAAGATGACGTATATGCCTTTAGGTTTTTTGTTTCAAAAAGGTTGACTTTATTGACAGGTACTAAATTGATTTATGCTTTTTCATAACATCGTACCCAGTCAATTTCAAAAGCTGCGGGCTCAATATCCTGCGCAGGTTCTTTATGAATTCCTGATGATAACAATAAATACATAGGCTCGTTTGGAACACCCTCGGATGTTGAGAATACTTCAATTCCATTGATTTTCCAAGTTAATTTGTTTTCTGTCCAGTCAAGAGTGTATATAAAATAGTCTTTGGCAAAGCTTGCACCGTTTATTTTTCCGGTTTTTCTTTGTGCGTTTTTTGAGTTAGTAGGGTCGCCCCAGATTGCCGACATTTGAAAGCGGTTCTTTTTATCCATATTAAATTTAAACACATCAATTTCGGGAAGTATTTTTTCGCCTTTTAGCCAAAATACCTGATAAACAGGAAAACCTGCATTTATTTTTATTTTTGCTTCAAATTTTCCGTAAAGCTGGCGGAAATTATGAGCAGTACTAATCATGCCCGAAGTGTAATTAAACTCTTGTGTTGAAAAACCATGTACCGGATGCCAAACTTTTCCTTCGGTTTTTTCTTTTTTTGTTATTATTTTCAGGCTTGTTCCGTTTAGTTCAACATTTTTATTGTCGGTAAAAAAATGTTTGTCGCCGGCAAGCACATACCTGTCGTTTAAAAGCATTTTTCCCCAAAAGAAACTATTCATCCATTTTTCCTCTTCAACTTTACCTGTTGTAAAGTCATCTTCAAAGGTTATGTTCCATGCTTTAAGCTCATCAAATTTATTTGAGTCTTTAACCGCATAGTACCATTTAATATTGTCTGATGCTTTTAATTCGAGATAACGTTGCTCTTTATTGTGCTCATCGGTTTTTTTGTATTTCTCTTTATCGAGCATATAGGCTTTATACTCTTTAAATTTGTCGCTGTTTATAAGCTCTTGCAGCTCTTCAAACTCTTTTAATAATTCGGAATCGTTAACTTGTAAAAATAGCAAATAGGGTTTTGATTTTTTGTATTTTGCCCAGTTTTTAATCTGAGCGCTATTTTTCAATTCATTGAATTTTTGCTCTTTTTTAAACTCGTCTGAATTTGAATAGGTAAAACTGCTTATTGCTTCATTATACTGTTGTGATGTTACGTATGCCTCAAGCTCCTCGTATTGTTTTAACATATCAGAGTCTTTTGTGGCTGTGTAATCGGTTAGCTGTTTTGAGCTTTTGAATTTATAATATGCCTTAAATTTTTGCTCTTTTTTTAGCGATGCAAATTTTTGCTCCTTTTTATACTCTTCGGTATTTGTATATTCTAATTCGATAAGCTTTTGCTGATACTCATTTGAGTTTATGTAGTTTGAGAGCTCCTCAAGCTCGATTAACGCTTTTGGTTTCTCAATTTCATCTTGACCTTGGGTTTTTAACAATTTGTTGTATGCTTTAATCTCGGGGTGTTTGCTTAATTGGCTCAGTTTCTTCTTTTTATCTTTTTCGGCTTTTAGCTGGTTTTTAATATCAATTTTAAACTCTTTAAGCTGCGTTGATGTTGCAAACACTTTTAGCTCTTCATATTCAGTTAGTTCTGCCGAGCCTGTTAGTTGGTTGTGTAGCTCTAATTGCTTAGAATTAAGAATTTTGTAGTAATCTTTTATTTTTTTCGACTTTTTTTGCTGTTCGAAGTCTTTCTTTTTTTGCTGTTCGGCTTTAAGGTTATTTGCAAGCTCTGTTTTGTTGTTTTTGTATTCATCCGACGATAAAAAAGTTTCTAATCCCAAATATTCAGACAAGTTTTCTGATGATTCGGTATTTAAGAATTCTTTATACTCGGCAGAGTTCAATACCTTAAAATAGTTGATTATTTTTTTATCTTTCTGGAGTTTGAAAAAGCGTTTCTCTTTTTGAAATTCGTCGGTTTGCTTAAAATCTAAGCCGAGTATGTTTTTTTTGAAATCGATAAATTCCGATGATTGGATGTATGACTCCAGTTCTAAATACTCTTTTAGTTCGTCTGATTCAGCATATGCCATAAGCTTCTCAAACTCTTCTTTCAAAGATTGGTTAAGAGATTCTATTTTATCGGTTTTGGGTATTAACCCGAATGCTGAGCGTAATGAAAATCTAAAATTTGCCATATTGCGATGAGTTGATTTTGTTTTTAAAAAATGCGCAAATAATTATGTGTTTAATGTTAGTTTTTATTTGCTTATTAATTATATATATTCTTTTGTATTATAATGCTTTAGGTAAAATAAATTTGATTTTTGTTCCGACATTAAGTTCGCTTTCAACCCAAATTTCGCCACCGTTTTTCAGAACAAATTCTTGTATAAGTGCCATTCCTAAACCTGTATTCTCTTTTTCAAATAAATTAGCGCTTTTTTGCTTATTACTTATATTGAATAGGTTTTTTAAATCTTCTTTTGAAATTCCGATACCTGTATCGGTTACTTCAATTTGAATCATATCATCAATTTCAAAAGCGCTTATATCTATTTTACCATTTGTGTTTGTATATTTTAACGAATTTGATACCAGATTTCGTATAACTGTTGTAATCATATCTATATCAAAATACCCGTGCAACTCGCTATTTACATTTTTTGTAAGCGAAATTGATTTTTGTTGGGCATTTATTTCATAAAGTTCAACTACAGAATCGATCATTTTTTTAACATTGGTACGTTTAAAATTAATTTTTAAACTGCCAGTTTGTGAACGTGCCCATTGTAATAGGTTTTCAAGTAAATTAAATGTGTTTTTTGAATACCTGTTAATTTGATTAATATAATTAACAATTTGCTCTTTTTCAAGTTGATCTATTTTTTTTAATAGTAAATCTGATATTCCAATTACAGTATTAAAAAGGTTTTTTAAATCGTGTCCTAAAATAGTAAAAAATTTATCTTTAGTTGCGTTTATAGCTTCTAACTCTTTTTTTTGATTAACAATATTCTTTTTTTCTTGCTCAACTTCGTATTTCTTTTTTTTTGTATCAATAGTGCGCATTGTTAATTTTTCTTCAATAATATTATAGTCGCGCAATCTTTTTATTAGTGGTATTAAAATGTTTTTCCATAATTCGGGTTGCTTAAGCGTAACCTTTTCAAATTCTTCTTGTTTAAGTTCAAGTAAATTTGTGTTGTGTACTGCTGTTACACTTGCTGAACGAACAGCAGAGTCAATTAGCGAGTATTCTCCAAAAAATTGTTTTGAGTTTAGTGTTGTAAAAATATAGTCATTGTCATGAATCTCTACTGAACCATCAAGAATAATATACATGGCATTTTCTTTATCTCCCTTGTTAAATAGAGTTTCTCCTTTTTTTAAGGTAATCTCTTTCATGCCGTTAGATAATTCTTTTAGCGTGTCATTGCCAAATTCAGAGAAAATTTCAACCTCTTTAAGTAGTTTAACTATATTAATTTTATTATTTGTCATTTTTAAACGAAAATTGTTTAGCTCACTAAGATAACTGTAAATATATAGTTTTCAAAGATACATGTCATCTCTTTTTTTGAAAATTTAGAATAAAATAGCTTTTTTGGCAGAAAATGGTAATAAAATTGGCTGTTTTACAAAGTGAAACAAAAAAAAGCCACCGGATTAGTACCATTGGATAGTACTTATTCGATGACTTTCATAATTTGTCAGATATTAAACTTCTAACCTGTCTTTAAATGGAAGAAATGTCATAAAATCGGCATGGTGTACAATGTATGCCTCGGTTGTTCTTTTTACCATGTTGCCCTCGCCTGCATGGGTTGCAATAATGTGGCAAACATTTGCCGGCACACCACACTCTTCAGCCAATGATACTCCTGAAAACGGGTGGCGCAAGTATTTGCCGTATGTGCCTTGAACAGCTTTTCCGTTTTCGTCTTTAACGTATTCAAGCAATTTTCCAACATCGCATAAAATTGCGCCCGAGATTAAAACGTCCATGTCGGCAGTTAATTCGCCATGGTACATGCTGTTTATTTTCTCGCCGGCATCTTTTGCAATATGCACAACCGACCGTTTATGATCCATAAATGTTACCTTTAAATCGGGTCCGCATAATAGTGTAAACGGTATTTTATTCAAATCGTCGGCAGTTAAAGCGCTTCTCTCTAATGCCAATTCCCAAACCTTCGAGGTTTTTTCTCTTAACTCGGAATCATTAATCCAATTAAGCTCATTGCCCCAAAGTTGTTCAACTTTTTTTTTCATCTGTATATTGTTTTTATTATTTAATGGCTGATGTACTATGTCTTAACCATCTCCAATTTCAAATCTAAAATCCCTGTTCTTCCACAAAATGTTGTCCACGAATTACGCTAATTAACACGAAT
>CAYQPP010000115.1:0-10861 GCA_964419235.1 uncultured Bacteroidales bacterium | reverse complement strand
ATTTGTATCAAAATACTTCTATAACTCAGTGTCTTTATGCCGTAGGCATGTAATTCGTGTAAATTCGCGGATAAAATCTCTGCGCCCACCATGTCTATGCGATAAAATAAATATGCTTTTCGTAAATAATAATTTTGAAGGCAAGCATTACGCAAAAATAGACTTTATACAGACTCTAATTAGTTACTCTATAATTGAGTATTTTCCCTCTTTTATCTCTACAATTTTGGCATCGGCAAAGTCATTTATTACCTCTTTAAGCAATAATCGGGCACTCTCAATATTTTTTTTATGCCCTATTACATAAATATATGTGCCATTAACCATTGCCTCTTCAACATTTTTATAATTTTTAAAGTTTTTTGGGTTTAACGGTACCGATTTGTTCGATTGGTGAATCATGACTTTATAAACGGCTTTTGCTTTTTTGCCTTTAGTATCTGTTTGGTCTTCTTCAACATAAACTGTTTTGCCCAAATTAAAAGCCGAGAATTGAACATACCGTTTTGGGTTTAGGCGCAAGTCTTCAAGTACTCTGTTTAAATTATAGGTTACATCTTCAAGGTTATTGTATAAGGTGTCGTTGTTTATCAGCAAGCCGATAGTGCCTTCGGAGTTGTTTATTTTTTTTGTTATTTCATTAAGTTGAGACAGAATACCTTGAGTTTCAAGAATTGCCTGTTTTAAATCTGATTGCGCTATCGAATCGGTTATGTTAGATATATTTTTTAACGTGCGGGTAATCAACTCATTGTTTTGTTCAAGATTTTGCGAAATAGATTCAACGTTGCTCAAAATATTCTCCATTTTATGTTTTCCGTCGCTAACAATCGAATCAAGGTTCGACGAGGAGTTTTCAAGGTTCACAAAAGTAGCTTTAATGTTTTTAAAGCTTGTTAGTATGTCATCGCGGGTATCTTTGTTAAAAATATAGTTGACTACCTCAATAGCTTCTTCCATCTGTTTCATAAGGTCTTCGGCCTTGTTTTTCAGCGGTAGCATCTGAATGCTTACCATCTCCTGCAAGCTACCCTCAAAATCGGCTATTAGGGTATCGCCCGATTGTTGCATATATTTTGCATCGCCAAAAATCAAATCAATGGCTTTTGTACCCATAAGGTCGCTGCTAAAAATGCGGGCTATTGATTTTCCGGGTATTTGATATTTGTTTTTAATGGCAATCTCAACCACAAGCCTTCCCGATGTGTCGGGCAAAAAATCTATGTCGCGGACTTTTCCTACCGCAAAACCATTGATTAAAACGGGGTTTGATATATCTAATCCGTCAATGCGCTCATATACAATGTAAAATACATTATCGTTATTAAATGCCCCTTTGCTTTTCAGGAAATTAACACTCCAAAAAAATACAAAAATGGTAATACTTATAATAACGCCTATTTTAATATATGTTGTTTTTTTCATCTGTTAGTTAATAAGTTCAATTGCTTTTTTCAAATTAATCCGTTCGTTATTTTTAAAGGCTACAATAAATGCCCCCGGAAAATCCTTTTTTACTTTTACCTGAAACTCTTTAACATCTTGGTACGATTTATATTTTCCAATGGTATATTTATATGTATCGTTCTCATTATATTCATAAATATCGGTATAGTTTTTAAATACGGGGTGTTGGGGGGTTAGTGGTTTTGACGATGATGTTACCTGTACCCTAAACCATAAATCTGAGGTAACCTGTTTTTTTGTATTTTCTGACTTAACCGTTGTTGTATCGTTTTTGGCGTATAATAACGAATCGCCTGCCGGTTGCTCATCATCGTCGAGTTTGGCAAAGTATGTTTTAATTGCCCTGTAAATTGCCGATGACAGGTACTCTTGTCCTTTTTCTGAAATTAAATAAGCCTCTTCGTTGGCATTCGACACAAAGCCTGTCTCAATCAATATGCTTGGCATTGAGGTGTGCCATAAAACCAAAAAACCTGCTTGTTTAACCCCGCGGTCTTTTCGTTTTGCGCGTTCGCGGAATTGTTCCTGAACATATGATGCTGCCTCTAAGCTCTTTTCGAGATAAGTGCTTTGCATAAGCGAAAAAATAATATACGATTCGGCAGAGTTTGGGTCAAAACCTTCATATTTCACACTATAATCTTCTTCAAACGCAATAACCGAGTTCTCTTTTTTTGCTACTTCAAGGTTTCCTTTTGTTTTGTGCAGCCCCATGGCAAAAGTCTCAGTCCCATATGGTTTGGTGTTTGGGTTTGAGTTTGCATGAATAGATACAAATAAATCGGCATTATTATTGTTAGCTATCATTGCCCGCTCTTTTAGCGGTATAAAAACATCGGTTTTGCGGGTATATATAACTTGAACATCGGGCATATTTTGCTCAATATATTTACCAACTTTTAATGATATGGACAAAACAATATCCTTTTCTAATGAGTTTTTGCCTCGGGCGCCGGTATCTTCTCCACCATGCCCTGCATCAATCACAACTATCTTTTTTTGTTTATTATATTCATTTCCATGAAGTAATACTCCATTTAATAGTATAAAAAGCATTAAAAGAATTTTTTCTTTCATATAACTCAAAGACTTTAAAAATTCATTAGTTTTGGTGCGTAAAAAAAATATATAACATAAAGTACAAAAATAGCATATAATATCTGATTTGAAAACAAAAAGTTTTGCCACAGTAATTCTTATATATTTAATTAGCCATTCAGTAGCTTTTTCGCAAGGTGTTGATATTAATGCTATTAATTCAACACCTGACAGTTTGCTGAATGATACCGACTCCTTAATGCAGGTATCGGGCATTATTGCCGACTCGGTTAAAACCGACAGTACTGCCCTAAATGACACCCTGCCTTATAAAACATTAAAATACCAGCACGACTCTACAATGGTAAGGCCTAAGGGCAGCAATGTTTTTAAAGACATTATAGATTATACGGCTACCGACTCAACTATTTATTCACTTGATGGCAAAAAAGTTTTTTTGTTTGGCAATGCAACCATTAATTATGAAGATATTGATTTAAAAGCAGCCTACATTGAGGTTGATATGGAAAAAAATATTTTGTATGCCGAAGGGGTAAAAGACAGTTTGGGCGAATTAATTGGCGAGCCTGTATTTACACAAGGGGGCGAAACAATGCAGGCCAAATCGATTACCTATAACGTTAAAACACAAAAGGGGTTTATTAAAGGGCTGTATGCCGAACAAGACGAAGGGTATTTGCATAGCCAGAGCACAAAAAAAGAACCCGACAACTATATTAATCTTAGCCATGGCAAATACACCACTTGCGAATTGGAAAAACCGCACTTTTATTTATGGATTTCGCGCGGAAAAGTAATTCCAAACAAGGCAATTGTTGCAGGATATTCATTTTTGGTTATTGAAGATGTACCGCTATATCCGTTAATGGTGCCTTTTGGCTTTTTCCCTAATACAAAAGAGAAGGCATCGGGTTTTTTGATACCAAAATTTGGAGAGGAGGTAAACCGCGGGTTTTATTTGCGCGAGGGCGGGTACTATTTCTCAATTAACGATTATGTTGACTTAGCTGTTACGGGCGATGTTTATTCAAAAGGGTCGTGGTTGGTAAATACAAAGTCAAAATACAAGCTAAAATACAAATTTAGCGGAAGTGTAGATGTGTCTTACTCAAAAGTTGTTTACGGCGAACCCGATTTGGAAAACTACAATGAATCAAACGAATATAAAATTAAGTGGAGTCATACTCAAGACCCTAAGGCACGGCCAAACAGCAATTTTAGTGCAAATGTGAATTTTACATCAAAAAATGAAAACAAGTATAACTCAAAAACCACCGAAGATTATTTAACAAATACCACAAGCTCAAGCATATCGTACCGTAAAAAATTTGCCAACACGCCGTTTAGCACATCATTAAACCTAAAGCACAACCAAAACAACAAAACAGGCGATATTCAACTAAATTTACCCCAAATGACATTTAACATGAGTCGTATTTTTCCGTTCAGAAAAAAAGCAGCTGTGGGTAAAGCTAAATGGTACGAAAATATTGGCGTTGTTTATTCCGGTAACTTCGAGAATAAATCAGATGGGCTAAATGATTCGATTATGTTTAAGCCCGAAATGTGGGACTACTTTAAAAAAGGTATCCAGCATAAAATACCTCTTAGCACTTCATTAAAAATATTGAAACACATAAACCTTACGCCGAGTTTCAGTTTTACCGATAGGATGTATTTTGAACGTACGATGCTAAACAACCAAGAGTTCACAAATGAAAATGGAGAATTGGATACAATGGTGGTCGAAGATGTGCAAAAAGGCTTTTATAATGTTTACGATTACAATACAAGCGTTGGGTTCGGGACTATTATTTATGGTATGTTTACTTTTAAAAGCAATTGGCTGAAGGCCATAAGGCATGTTGCCACACCAAATGTATCGTTTAGTTACAGGCCCGATTTTCAAGAGTCGAAATGGGGTTATTACCACCTACGCCCCGACGATACCACAGGCAACAGTTATTATTCGCCATATACAGGCAGTATCTATGGAGTTCCGGGTTCAGGCAAATCAGGAATGCTAAACCTGTCGTTAAATAATAATGTTGAGATGAAAGTTGCCAGCAAAAAAGATACGGTTAATAGCGAAACAAAAATTAAACTGTTGGAATCGCTGAATTTTTCAACATCATACAACCTAATGGTCGATTCAATGAATTGGTCTCCGTTGAGAATATCGGCTCGTACCACGCTCTTTAAGGTTTTATCAATTAACATGTCGGCAGTTGGTAACCCTTATGCCATTGACACAGCAGGCAAAATTTATAACGAATTTAATTATAAAAATAACCCTGGGCAGTTATACAGAATTACAAATGCCCGCATAAGCACGGGTTTTTCGCTTAATTCAAAAAAACTGTTTAATAAAAACAAAAGCGATGAAGGTGAGCCTGAAAAAGATATGGCGGCCATTTACGATCATTATAATTATGAATATTTTGATATACCGTGGAATGTCAATATTCAGTACTCGTTAACCTATTCAAAAGTAGGGCTGGTGTCAGATATTAAGCAATCGTTAACTTTTACAGGCGATTTTAGCCTTACCCCAAAATGGAAAATAGGGTACCGCTTTGGCTACGACCTCGAAAAAATGGATTTTACCTATACAAACTTTAACCTGTCGCGCGATTTGCACTGCTGGGTAGCCACGCTTTCGTTAATACCGTTTGGCCAACACCAAAGCTACAATTTTTCAATTGGGGTTAAATCGGCAGTACTGCAAGACCTAAAATACAAAAAAGACCAAAGTTGGCAAGACAATGCTTATTAAACGAGGGAGGAGTAATTAGTAGAAAGTAAACAATGCAGCAGTTTAGCAATTTAACAGTTTAACAATTTAACAGTTTAACAATTTAACAGTTTAACAATTTAACAGTTTATCAATTTAACAATGCAACAATAAAAAATGAACGCACAAATAATAACCATAGGCGACGAGATATTAATAGGGCAAGTTATTGACACCAATTCGGCTTGGATGGCTTCGGAGCTTACCAAATTGGGCTTCTCCATATCGCAAATAGTTTCAATACCCGATAACGAAAAAAATATAGCAAGTTCAATAAATGAGGCATTAAAACTTAACAATTTAATAGTATTGACCGGCGGCTTAGGCCCTACAAACGACGATATTACAAAACACACATTATGTTCGCTATTTAAAACAGAGCTTGAGTTTAATACTGCCGTACATGCCGATATTAAAAAGTTTTTGAAACAGCGGGGCGGCAAAATGAATACTTTGAACAGAGATCAGGCACTATTTCCTAAAGCAGCCAAATTATTAAGAAACCGGCAGGGTACTGCACCCGGTATGTGGTTTGAACAAAACGGCAAAGTTGTAATAAGCCTGCCCGGTGTCCCGTGGGAGATGAAAGGCATATTTAACGATGAAATAGCCGATAAGGCAACGTCGTTTTTTGAGCTGCCTAACAACTTTTACCAAACCGTTATGATAACAGGTATAGCCGAGGCGCAGTTGGCATTAAAACTCAATAATTGGGAAAACCAATTACCCGCATCAATTAAATTGGCATATTTGCCTTCGCCGGGTGTTATTAGGCTAAGGCTTGGCATTAAAGGTAAAAACAAAAAGTTATTGCAAGAAACCATAGAGGCTGAGGTTAAAAAATTACATAAAATAATTCCTGAGATAATATTCTCTGATACCGAAGTTACGCTTCAAGAGGCAATAGGTAAATTATTAATCAACAGCAATAAAACACTTTCGATAGCCGAAAGCTGCACAGGCGGAACTATTGCCCAAATGATTACATCTATTCCGGGTAGCTCAAAATATTTTAAAGGTTCGGTGGTGGCATACTCTAACGAAATAAAATCGGGTATGTTGGCGGTTGATGACAAAATAATAGAAAAACATGGGGCGGTAAGCAAAGAGGTGGTAGAATTAATGGCCATTGGGGCACGAAAAAAATTAAACACCAATTATGCTATTGCCACATCGGGCGTTGCAGGCCCTGGCGGTGGAACCGATGATAAACCTGTTGGGTTGATTTGGATTGCCGTATCAGGGCTAAAAGGCACAATATCAAAAAAGTTTATGTTTGGAAAAGAGCGTGATATTAATATTAAACGTTCATCAATTGCAGCATTAAATATGTTGCGCAAGGTTTTAATTGCCGAAAGCAAATAAATACTTTGCAAAACTGATATTTTTGATACTCCTCGAATTGAAAATTTTGTATCTTTATAAAAAAATACGATTATGCCTGAATTTAAAGAAAAATATATAAACCCATTTACTGATTATGGATTTAAAAGACTGTTTGGAGAAGAACCGAATAAAGACTTATTGCTTGATTTTTTAAATGAATTATTAAAAAAAGAGCAGGGAATAATAACAGATTTACAATATCTTAAAAATGAAAATCTTGCTTCGACAGAATTAAACAGAAAAGCAGTTTTTGACCTGTATTGCACAAATGAAAAAGGAGAAAGATTTATAGTTGAATTACAAAAAACAAAACAAAAATTTTTCAAAGATCGTACAGTTTACTATTCAACATTTCCTATTCAAGAACAAGCTGTAATAGGTAGTGGATGGGATTTTGAACTGCAAAAAGTTTATACTATTGCCATACTTGATTTTATTTTTGATGAAGATAAAAATGAACCTGATAAATTTAGATACGATGTAAAATTAACAGATATTGAAACCAAAAAAGTTTTTTATGACAAGCTTACTTTCATATATCTTGAAATGCCAAAATTTAACAAAAATGTAGATGAACTAAAAACTCAATTTGATAAGTGGCTTTTTGTACTAAAAAATTTACACAAGCTTAACAGAATTCCAAAAAAACTACAAGAAGGAATATTTATGAAACTTTTTGAAACAGCCGAAATTGCAAAGTTTACTCCAAAAGAATTTCAAGAATATCAAGACAGTATTAAATATTACAGAGATTTGAATAATTCAATTAATACTGCGAGAGAAGAAGGGAGAGAAGAAGGGAGAGAAGAAGGAATAAGAAAAAAAGCAATTAATATCGCAAAAGAGATGTTAAAAAATAATGAATCTGTTAAAAAAATAATTAAATACACAGGTTTAGCAGAAAAAGAAATTAACGAATTGAGAAAACTATAATTAATCGGCTATTTAATAGCAAAAATTTAAATATCAGTATTTTATTCATATCTGACTGTAATAAAAAATTAATATTAAAATTTATAAACCACATCTCTTTTTTTAAGCCCTCGCTTTAATTGATATAAATATCTCTTAATCAACAATTCATGCCATAATTTGCAGATTTGAGGATTAATGAAAAAAGACATTAATAAATATCTTAAAAAAAATATTATAAATATTTGATTATATGAATAAATATCACGTATTTTGCAAACCGAAAATTGAGGCGAGAATTAAAAAAGATATAAAGCAATGTCAAAAATTTGTCAAGTAACAGGAAAAAAAATGATGGTGGGTAACAATGTGAGCCACTCACATGCTAAAACCAAAAGAAAGTTTTACCCAAATTTATTTACCAAAAAATTTTATTTGCCGGAAGAAGATCGTTGGATTACTTTGAAAGTATCAGCATCAGGCATACGTAATATTAATAAAAGTGGTTTGTTAAACGTATTGAAAAAGGCTAAAGCTAAAGGCTTTATCAATCAATATTAAAAAAATATTTAAACATGGCTAAAAAGTCTAAAGGTAATAGGGTTCAGGTTATTTTAGAATGTACTGAACATAAAGAAAGTGGAATGCCGGGTACTTCAAGATATATTACCAAAAAAAATAAAAAAAATACACCGGAAAGAATGGAATTGAAAAAGTATAACCCAATTCTTAAAAAAGTAACTGTACATAAGGAAATTAAATAACATATAAAAGATGGCTAAGAAAGTAGTTGCAACATTAAAAACAGGTGATGCCAAAACTTTTACAAAAGTAATTAAAATGGTAAAATCGCCTAAAACTGGTTCATATCAATTCAAAGAAGAGATAGTGAATACTGAGCACGTTAAAGATTTTTTTAAAAAATAGAATATAACAGGAACTAACGAAAAAAGCTTTCTTCAAATTGAGGAGAGCTTTTTTTGTTTAATACATGTTTTTTATAAATTTACAACCCATAAACAAATAACAATTAAACAATCTTAACATAATGGGACTGTTTTCAAGCAAAAAAAAGGAGAGCCTTGATAAAGGTTTGGAAAAAACAAAAGAGAGCGTTTTTAAAAAATTATCAAGGGCTGTTGTCGGAAAAACGTCGGTTGACGATGAGGTATTAGACAATTTGGAAGAGGTATTGATTACATCGGATGTTGGGGTTGACACCACACTTAAAATTATTGAACGGATTGAGCAAAGGGTTTCTAAAGATAAATACATAGGAACCAATGAACTTAATACAATGCTTAAAGAAGAAATTGCCGGATTGCTGCAAGAAAACAATACAAGCGATATATCTGAGTTTACAATTCCTAAAACACCAAATGATTTACCTTATATAATTATGGTAGTAGGTGTAAATGGCGTAGGTAAAACCACCACCATCGGCAAGCTGGCTTATCAATTGAAAAAAACAGGCAAAAAGGTTTATATTGGAGCTGCCGACACTTTTAGGGCAGCTGCTATCGACCAGCTCGAGGTTTGGGCACAAAGGGTTGGCGTACCGCTTGTAAAACAAAAAATGGGCTCCGATCCCGCATCGGTGGCCTTTGATACAGTTCAATCGGCAATCACAAATAAGGCCGACGTGGTTTTGATTGATACAGCCGGAAGGCTCCACAATAAAGCTAATTTAATGAACGAGCTTTCAAAAGTAAAAAAAGTAATGCAAAAGCACATACCCGAAGCTCCGCATGAGGTTTTACTGGTTTTAGACGGCTCAACCGGACAAAATGCCTTTGAACAGGCCAAACAGTTTACTAAGGCTACCGAAGTATCGTCGCTGGCATTAACAAAATTAGACGGTACAGCAAAGGGTGGGGTAGTAATAGGTATTTCCGATCAATTTAAAATACCTGTTAAATACATTGGAATAGGCGAAGGAATTGAAGACTTGCAAGTTTTTAACAGGGTTGAGTTTGTTGATTCACTTTTTAGTTAGTGCTTGCACTATTTAGCCGGCATTGTTTGGTTTTATGTTTTTAAAAGGGTTTGTCTTAAAAAGCCATTGTAATTATTGCCTTTTGCTTTCTATATATCTGTATATTAACAATTTGTGATTTTTTCTCATTTTCTATCTTAATAATTTAGGCGTGCTCATACTTGTCTGCCGGCAAGGCATATCTTATAATCTAACGTACTATTATAAGCTTAGGTTAAATAAAATAAAATAGTCAAACTTTTTTGAAAGCTTTGTTTTTTTTCGCAAATTACGTAATCATTTTTAACAACAAAAAAACCTACTAAAATGCGATTATCACAATTATTACTATTCATCTCTTTATTTCAGTTTCTAAATATTCAGGCTCAGGTAGTTGGAGGCTCCGATGCCAAGTTGGCAAAGCTCTACAATTCAGGCAAATATGAAACCTGTTTGTTTAAAGCCGATAATTTAACCTATAAAGAGGATACAAGAAGAGACCCCGAACCATATTTGTATATGGCAATGTGTTTTTATGAGTTGTCAAAATCAAACGATCCCGTTTTAAAAGAAGATTACAAAACAGGAGTTAAACAATCGTTAAAATATACAGCCAAATTCATAAAAAAAGATAAAGATGGCGAAATGTTTGACGATAATATTGATTTTGTAAATATGATGAGAGACCTTCAGCTTACTGTGGTTAAAGACTATTTTAATAGCGGGGTGTATAAAAAAGCGGCATCATCGTCAAAAGTTTATGGAAAGCTTTTTAGAGAAAAAAAGTATGAAATACTATATTTCACAGGATTAACCGAGGTGCTTTCTAGAAACCTAAGCCAAGGCCTTCGCGATATGAATATTGCAAAAACCGAAATGGAAACAAATATAAAAGCAGGAAACCTTAAGGTTGAAACAGCATTTAAACCACTATTGACATCAGCAATTTTAAAATACTCCGAGTATTTGGTAGCCGATAACCAATTAAAAGAAGCCTCAGAAAACATAGCCTTTGCAAAAAAGGTTTTCCCCAACGATGCATCTGTAAGTTCTCAATATAGTATTGTTGTCAAAAGGTTAAAAATAGTAAATGACTCACTCAAAACAGTAAACGATTCGCTTAAAACAAAAGAGAAATAGTATTTAAAATAGTAAAATAAAAAAGGGCTGCATGCAGCCCTTTTTTTATGAAACTTTTTTCTCGTATCTCGACAACTCCTTTTTATTTCGTTTCAGACGCTTAAAAGCATCCTGAAGTTTTATTTTAA
>CAYQPP010000114.1:0-10953 GCA_964419235.1 uncultured Bacteroidales bacterium | reverse complement strand
TACAGGGCTGAGTTTCTTAAACACAGGGTGTTGCCCTATTTTAATGTTTTAGGGGCTTTCAGCCTCAAGTTCTCAAGCTTTAGGCAAACAGGTGGATAAGCATAATTATTAAATTATACTCGTACTAACTGACCTAATTAATTCCTGCATTATGCAGGCTAAAAACCTCCTTAAAAAAATAAAAAGTCATAATGCCCGAGGCTGTTAGCTTTAACACAATACCCATTAACAGCCCTATAAATGAGCCAAAGGCAGCTTTTAAGGCTTTGTCAGATTGTTTGTTTTGTGTCATCTCTCCAATAAAAGCCCCTAAAAACGGCCCAATTATTATTCCTAAAAGCCCGAAAAAAAGCCCAATAAACAGTCCTATTGCAGCCCCCCAAATACCAGCCTTACTGCCGCCAAACTTTTTTGTACCCCAAACAGGCACAATATAGTCAAGTACAGTAACCGCAACGGCTATAAAGCCGAATGTCCATAATAAATCAGAATCAAACGGACCCCATTTTGAGTACTCTAAAGATAAAAGTGCCAAAAAACTTATGGGCGGGCCCGGCAATACAGGAACAATGCATCCAACCAGCCCGATAATAATAAGGGCTATCCCCAAAGCCAACAACAAAAAATCAACCATATTGTTTTAGTATTTTAATTTTGATAAATAATAGGTGCCAAAAACAGCAGGCACGGCAAGGTTAATAATCCATAAAAGTACCGATGCCGCAACTATACCCGACGACAAAGTTGTAAAAGCACCCAATATAAATACACCTATCGAGCCCCTAACCCCCAATTCGCCCAAAGCAAAGGTTGGCACAAGTGCCATTATAAAATATACTTGGCTTATCCCTATAAAGGCTTTAAAATATGAGATTTCAATCCCAAAAAATTTCAGTAATAAATAAAATTGGAATGTAAAAACCACATACCTTAAAAAGCTAATCGACAAATAATTAAGCAATTCACTTTTTTTATATTTTTGAATAAACAAAATAAAATCGGTATGCTTTTTAAATACCGGAAGCTTACCAAGCAACATGCCAATTTTTGATATATTAAAATAGACGGTTAAGCCTATTGCTATTACTACAATGGTTATTAAAAATATTATTGAAATATTTATATCGATATCTTTAAAAGCTGCATTCATTGGTAAATAAATATAAAAAAGAGCACTGCCAACAGTTAGTGTAACAAGTAGTTGCGATAGGTTGCCTAATAGTGTGGCAAATATTCCCGAAACCCTGTTTTTTGTTTCAAGAATAAATATACGGCCTCCAAAATCGCCTATGCGCTTTGGTGTAAAAATTGATACGGTTATGCCCGACAAAACGGCCTTAATCGATTCGTATAAGCTAATGGTTTGCAAATGCCTAACCAATAATTTGAATTTTGCCGACTCTAAAATCCAGTTTACGGGCATAAGCATAATAGCGGTAAGCAGATAAACCCAATCGATAAAAATGTAGTTTTTCAATTCGTAAAAGAGCAACCCGTTTTGTTTTTCAGAATATACCTTAAAAGCAATATACCATATACTGACAATTATTATCAGTATCTTAAAAGTTTGGAATAGTATTTTGCTTTTTTTCATCTGTTTAAAACTTCATTAAGTGTGTTAAATGTAAAAACCATATAAAATCGCACCCTAAAAATTATTGAATTTTTGTCATCAAATAAATTGCGGCAAAGTTCAGTTAAAATTTTGGTAGTCCAAAATTAAGTTTCCCTAAGTTATAATTTTTCACATTGTTATTTATCGGTATTTGTATATTTATGGTATAGAAATTATTTTTTGAGTTAATCCCGACATTGTTGGTTTCATTTTTGCATAAGTGCTATTGCTTTTGTTTCTTAGTATCTTAAATTATATAGTTTGGAAGATTTAAATAAAGTATTTAGGTTGGTTGCCAAAACTTTTCAAGGGTTAGAAGAGGTTTTGGCCGATGAATTAAAAACCATTGGTGCCAAAAATGTTGAGGTTCAAAATAGGGCTGTTGTTTTTGATGGAAACAGGGCAATGATGTACAGGGCCAATTACCATGTAAGAACGGCATTGAGTATTTTAAAGCCCATAGCTGAATTTACTGCCGAAAACGAGGAGCGGTTGTACAAAGAGATAGGTCGTATTAACTGGAGTAATTATATGAGTGTTGATGATACCCTTTCGGTATCGGCAGTTACTTTTGGCAAACTGTTTACTCATTCGCAATATGCTTCGTTAAAAGTTAAAGATGCCATTGTTGACCAGTTTCGTAGGCGGCACGGCAAGCGCCCCAATGTTGACACGCAAGCCCCCGACATAAAAATAAACATACACATAGCTCATAAAAAATGCACGGTTTTACTCGACAGTTCAGGCGAGCCATTATTTAAAAGAGGGTACCGCATAAAAACCACCAAGGCGCCAATTAACGAAGTGTTGGCAGCAGGAATGATTAAACTGTCGGGCTGGAAAAGAGATTGTGATTTTTTAGACCCGATGTGCGGGTCGGGCACCATATTAATTGAAGCAGCTATGGCAGCCTATGGTGTGGCACCGGGAACATATCGCAAAAAATTTGGCTTTGAAAGCTGGAATGATTTTGATGCCGATTTGTTCGATCAAATAGCCGAAGAGGCATTTGATACCACCACATTTGAGCATAATATTATAGGCAGCGACATCTCATTGGCAGCTATTGAAGTGTCAAACGAGAATATACACAATGCTTTTTTATCAAAAAAGATAACAGTAAAAGCTCAAGATTTTTTTGATATGAAACCACCTGTAAATAATAGCATTATTATTACTAACCCCCCTTATGGAGAGAGGTTGCAGCCAAACGATTTAAAAATATTTTACCAAAAAATAGGCGACAAGTTAAAACTTGATTTTTCGGGTTGTAGTGCATGGATAATTGGCAGCAACATGGAGGTTATGAAGTTTGTTGGCTTAAAACCCGATAAAAAAATAAGGCTATTCAATGGTCCTTTAGAGTGTTCGTACAGAAAATATTCGGTTTACGATGGGAGCAAAAAGAATAAGCATAAATAATTATTTACCGCATTGCCTGTTTCAAATATTTTTAATTAAATTGCAGCAAATTTACTACAAAGGGTATTTTAACAAAACATACTGATAGTCAATAATATAAAAGAATTAGATTTTATTAAATAAAAATATATTTAATATGGCAAAAGTTATTGCATTAGCAAATCAAAAAGGCGGGGTAGGCAAAACTACTTCAGCAATAAATCTCGCAGCAAGTTTAGCGGTACTTGAGTATAAAGTACTATTGGTTGATGCCGATCCGCAAGGAAACGCCTCATCGGGGTTTGGATTCGATGTAAATAACATAAAGGTTGGTTTATACGAATGTTTGGTTGATGATGCCAACCCTGCAGATAATTTATTAAAAACCGAAATAGAGGGGCTTGATTTGTTGCCGTCGAATATTAATTTGGTAGGTGCCGAAATTGAGATGTTAGAACAACCAAACCGCGAAAAAGTGATGCGCATGGTAATTGACAAAGTTAAAGATAACTACGACTTTGTATTGGTTGATTGCTCGCCTTCATTAGGTTTAATTACAGTAAATTCGCTTACCGCAGCCGATTCTGTCATTATTCCCGTTCAGTGCGAATATTTTGCCCTTGAGGGTTTAGGAAAACTTTTAAATACCATAAAAATTATTCAAAGCAGGTTAAACCCCGAGTTAGAAATAGAAGGCTTTTTGGCAACCATGTACGATTCGAGGCTACGCCTTTCAAACCAAGTTGTTGAAGAGGTGCAGCGTCATTTTGAGGATATGGTTTTTAAAACGTTAATACCGCGCAATGTAAAACTTAGCGAGGCTCCAAGTTACGGCAAGCCAATTGTTTTGTACGATGCCACATCTATCGGGTCAACCAATTACCTGAATTTGGCGCGCGAGGTGCTTCAAAAAAATAACATGACAAATATAGATTCTGAAAGTAAAACAATACAATAATTATATTTAATGGCAGCAAAAAGAAAAGCGTTAGGGAAAGGGCTGGGGGCTCTTATTGAGGATGCAGGAACAGCGAATACGGATGTTCGCAATTCAGCTATCGATGAAATTAAAATAAAATATATTGATGAAAATCCATTTCAGCCCCGTACCGAATTTGATGAAGAGGCATTAAATGAATTAGCACAGTCAATTAAAGAGATTGGAATTATACAGCCCATTACAGTTCGAAAAATAAACGATAAAAAATATCAACTTATATCGGGCGAGCGTAGGCTTAGGGCTTCGCAATTAGCAGGTTTAAATACAATTCCTGCGTACGTGCGTACTGCCGACGACCAAGGGATGCTTGAGATGGCTTTGGTTGAAAATATTCAGCGCGAAGATTTAGATGCCATTGAGGTAGCAATTAGCTACCAGCGCCTAATTGACGAGTGCAAGCTAACACAAGAAAAAATGAGCGACAGGGTTGGTAAAAAACGAGCAACAGTTACCAATTACTTACGTTTGTTAAAGTTGCCTGCCGAAATACAATTGGGCATCCGTAAAAAAATGATATCAATGGGACACGCTAGGGCATTAATAAGTGTAGAGGATATCGACGATCAATTATATATTTTTGAACAAATAATTAATGATAGCCTCTCTGTTCGTAAAGTCGAGGATATGGTTCGAAAAATAAAAGATGAACCGGCTAAAGAATCTGAAGAATTAAAAACCGAGGTAAAAAAGGAATCGGAATATAAAGGCCTTGAAAATCATTTGGCAAACTTTTTCAACTCAAAAGTAGCATTTAAAAGAGGCGCAAACGGTAATGGAAAGATAATTATACCATTTAAATCAGATGAAGATTTGGAACGGATTATAGCAATCCTCGATAAATCTAATTCATAAAATGAGGAGTTTTTCGGTGTATTTTGCAGATAATATTATCCGAAATTTATTTTTTGGAATAGGCTTGTTTTTTGTTGTTTGTATTTCAAAAAGTGCAAAGGCTCAATATGTGCCCGATTATAGGTTTCCTGATAGCATATTTGTTAAAGCCCATTCGCCCAATAAAGCTACATTTTATTCTGCCATACTACCGGGCTTAGGCCAAATTTACAATCAAAAATATTGGAAAGTACCCATAATATATGCTGCCTTAGGCGGGTTTATATATTATGCCAATTACAATAACTTTGTATATAATAAATATAAAGATGCATATAATATTCAGCTTAGAATTGATAACGGAGAAGTTGGGCTTGAGCCTGAATACCCGGGTGCAAGCGCCGATAATTTAAAACGGCAAAAAGATATGTGGCGGCGTTACCGCGATATGACTTTTATTGGAATAGGCTTATTATATGTTTTGCAGATTTTAGATGCCGATGTTGATGCCCACCTGTTTGATTATGATATGAGTGAAGATTTGTCGATGCGTGTAGAGCCGGTTTTGCTTAATAGCAATACATATAATTACAAAACCGGTTTGTCAACAACATTCGGGCTGCGTTGCTCTGTCCGATTCTAATTGCTAACTTTGCATTTTAATTTTTAAAAAAGATATGATTTTGAATAAAGTGTTTTTTACATCACTATTTATATTGTCGGTGCAATTCTGTTTTGCCGATACTAACAATCGCGATTCTGTCGATTTTTCAAAAAAACAGTTCGAGACAGAAATTGATAGCTTAATAGGCTTGTGGTATAATAAGCAAATGTCGCCCGGGAGCGACACTTCATTTATAGTTGATGGGTTTGCCGATACTGCTTACGTGCCTGATTTTCCCGATTCGGTTTATAAGGATAGATTGGCTCAGTTGCCCGTTGTAATCAACATGTCGTACAATAAAATAGTACGCAATTATATACATATGTATTCGCATAAAAAGCGTGATTTAGTTGAGGATATTTTAGGATTAACCGACTATTATTTCCCTATATTTGAGCAGATACTCGATGCTAACGGAATGCCGCTTGAGCTAAAATACCTTCCGGTAATCGAATCGGCATTAAATCCAAATGCGGTTTCAAGGGCAGGTGCCACAGGTATTTGGCAATTTATGTATTATACGGGCAAAGCCTATAAACTTGAAATAAATAGCTTTGTTGATGAGCGTCGCGATCCAATAAAATCAACCTATGCAGCAGTTGAGTTTCTTAACGACTTATATGATATTTATCACGATTGGATTCTTGTGATTGCCGCATATAATTGCGGTCCGGGCAATGTAAACAAAGCTATCAGGCGTAGCGGGGGCAAACGCGATTATTGGGATATTTATTACCGCTTGCCGCGAGAAACACGCGGGTATGTTCCGGCATTTATTGCCGCCACTTATATTTTGAATTACAGTAGCGAGCACAACCTGTCGCCTAAAAAAAATGAATTGCCAATATTGTGCGATACCATAATGACAACAAGGCGGGTTCACCTTGAGCAGATAAGCCACGTAATGGGCATGCCATTATCAGAGCTGCGCAGCTTAAATCCGCAGTACCGCCGCGACATTGTTCCGGGTAAGGGCAAAAATTATGCTATACGTTTTCCGTTTGAAAAAACAACCGGCTTTATCGACTTGCAGGATTCCATTGTAGCTTATAAAGATTCGGTATATTTTAATCCCGAAGCACTTTCAAAAACCCCACAATACACCGCCTTTCACCCGGGGCCGCCAAGCAAAAACCATGTAAAACTTACGTATGTGGTAAAATCGGGCGATAATTTGGGGTTTATTGCCGAGTGGTATAGCGTTTCGGTATCTAATATCAAGTATTGGAACAATATCAGGGGCAGCCGAATAAGGTCGGGGCAAAAGTTAAAGGTGTATGTGCATAAATCAAAAGTTGGCAAATACAAAAGCATTAATAGCATGACATTTGCCCAAAAACAGGCTACCATCGGAAAAACCGTGGAATTAAAAAAAGTTGAACCCATAGAGCCTTTAAAGGATGGCGAATATGAATTATATACAGTTAAAAATGGCGATACATTATGGGATATAGCCAGGCTTTTCCCCGGGGTAACCGATACCGAGATTATGCGTTGGAACGGAATTACCAATGCCTCGAAAATATCGGTGGGGCAACAGCTTAAAATCAAAATTAAAGGGTAAACAATGAACAGCCTCGCAGCAAGCAGACGAGGTATCATTTTATATACAATACCGTGTTTCGCAGCAAGTTGCGAAGAATCTGACTTGCTGTATAACTTTGGCAGGCGGATAAAACCCACAAGTGTGGGATTCAAATTATTAAATTGCGTTTATTATTTGTTGTACGCAATTAAAGCGAACGCCCTTTAATATTAAGCTTATGAAAAAAATATATTTAATAGTATTTGCATTAATAATTAGTTTTTTTGCGAATGCTAATAAAATTGAACCAATTGTTTCTGTTGACAAACGTATTGAATTACTAAGTATTGTTGCTCGATTAGCAAACTATGAAGAGTACAAAACCAATCAGTTCAAGTCTTATGCCGATGATGTAGATATTTATTTCAGTAAATATAAAAATCATGAATTAATATCTTATTTTAAGGAAATAAGACGAAAAAACGGGATTGCCTATGATGCTGTTATTTCATATGCCATTCGGATAGAATTTAGTGATAATAATTTAATAAAGTTGTTTGATGTGAAAAATATTGCAACCCGTTGGAGTAATGAAAATTTAAGAAAAACAACAGAATTATTAAATGATTTTTATAAGGTTACTAATTTTGAAGACTTTTTTGCTAACAATTCCGAAATTTACAGAATTGCGGAAAAGAACATGAACAAAGCAATTGGACAAATAGATTATAATTGGTTTAATGATTTTTACGGCAATGTATCAACCGAAAAATACATTATTGTTCCTGCAATGTTAATAGGTTATTCAAACTATGGAGGCAATACAGTAAATGGCAAAGATAAAATATTATACTCAGTAGTTGGCACATCAACAGTTGACAAAAACGATAAGCCTGTTTATTTGTCAGAGTTGGTGGAATCGCTTGTGATACATGAATTTACACATTCGTTTATGAATCCTTTGATTGATGCAAGTTTTAACTTGCTCGAAAATCAAATAAAAGATTTATACATATTATCGAAAAAAACATTTAAACAACAAGCATATGGAGATATTTATCCAATTGCATATGAGAGTTTTGTAAGAGCCGGTGTTATTCAATATTACATAGAAAAAGGGGAAACTGATTTGCAAATTAAAATGCGTATTCGCAAAGAAAATTTAAACGGCTTTTACCTGACATCTTCTATATTAAATTCTTTTAAAAAATTGAGAAGTAACAGAATGTTAGTTGAATATATACCTGAACTTATTGAAAATTTTAATGGTGAAAATCCTAAACAGTTGAAACGAGATTTTAAAAAACTTAAAAAGGAGAGATGTTGGATTGTATCATCAACAATTGGAAATGGAGATATGAATGTTGATCCTTCGATAGATTCTGTTACATTAACTTTTAATACGTCATTAGATTTGTGGTGTCGAGGTATCGGTCATAAAAATGATACAAAGGAAGTTTTTGATAGTTCCAGAAGAGGATATTTTAATACTGAAACAGGTCTTGAATATACGCTACCGATTAAATTAGAGCCAAATAAAGAATATACAATCTCATTTTTTTCATTTAAGTCATCTAATGGTGGCAAGATGAAAGGTAAATATAAATTGAATTTTACAACAGGAGGCGAAACCAAGAAGAATTAAGATAATAATAAAAGATTACATTTATCTTTGGGGTATAAAACTCCAAATATGGTGTTTGAAAATACAGCTTAAATTAATGTTTATGGAATTGCCCACATAAATATGACATGAAGTATAATATTATAGAATATATGAGATTAACACCCAATTTTAATTGGGTGAAAAAGGGTAAGGCATTTCTCCCCCCTAAAATTACGTTCGCTTTAGCGAACGTAATTTTAGGGGGTGAGTATAATCATTTTGTCATACTCACCTTGATGAATCAGCCCCTTAATCTTATACTTTTGTATCAATCATAACATACAGCAACTAACATTATAACCCTGTTTCTGCGTTTATTTTGCTTAATTCGGGCAATAATCAGTGCTACTTTTAAAAAATCTAAAAAAGCAATATAATATTTATGCCGCCCACAGGTCTGTTATTCATCCAAAATACTTATCTTGTATTTTATGAAGCCGAAAAAGATACTGGCATTTTTATTTCTGATTTTTGCAGTAGTAGTAGTGTCGTCCCTGTTATTTCCTGAAAAAGGTATTGCCATAGGCGATAGTTTTCGGTTAAAATTTCATTGGTCATTCAATCAGCTTTCTCAAAAAAATATTCAGTATGCCGATATAAAGGAGATAATAGACGAAAACGAATCAATTATCAGGCAAGACACCCTGCTGATACCATTATATGAACCAAAAAAAGCTATTGATACTATTAAGGCGAGTGCGGCGAGCTTAAACAAAAAAGTTCAGCAGCTTGAGTACCCGTCGGGCGATAATACCATATTATTGCCTTTTTTTGAAAAACTTGCCAAATCGGGTAAAAAAAGGGTTAGGGTACTGCATTATGGCGATAGCCAAATAGAGGGCGATAGGATTACGGGTTATTTGCGCAATAGGTTTCAGAGGCATTTTGGTGGTAGCGGCCCCGGACTTTTGTCGGCAATTCCCGGCAGGGCCGAATCGTCGTCTATTAGGCATACAGCATCAAAAAACTGGATAAGCCATTCAATTTATTATAGGCGCGATACAATTTTGCCACATCGCAAATTTGGCATATTGGGAAACTTTTCGCGGTTTACAAGTTATGTGCACGACACATTATCGCACGATTCGCTATTGCATATTGCCGAAATTGAGTTTGCCAAATCGGGAATGGCTTATGCATCGGTAAATAATTTTACGCAATGCCGTATTTTTTATGGGCATTGTAATTCGCAGTTTATAATAAAAGGATTTGTAAATGACAGTTTAATTTGGTTTGAGGATATTGGTGCAGCACAAATAACGCAGCAGATAAAATGGAATTTTCAAAAAACGCCAAGGCAGTTTAGGATAGAGTTTGAGGGCACAAAAAGTCCCGATGTTTATTCCGTAGCCTTAGATGCCCCTACTGGCGTTGCCGTTGACAACCTTTCGTTTAGGGGAAGCTCGGGCACTGAGTTTACGCGTTTAGACTATACGCAGTTAAAACAGATGGCAGGATACCTAAAAACAGGTTTAATAATTTATGAATTTGGTGTAAATGTAGTACCGCATCAGGTAAAAGGCTATACATATTATGAGCATGCTATAATACGCCAAATAAAATACCTCAAGGCAATTTTTCCAAATACTCCGGTATTGATTGTGGGGCTTTCCGATATGTCGCAGCATAAGGGCAGCTACTATGAGTCGTATCCGAATATCGAAAAAATAATTAAGGCACAGCGCAATGCCGCCCGCAAAACAAATTCGGCTTTTTGGGATTTATACACTGCAATGGGCGGAAAAAACTCGATGCCGAGCTGGGTATTTGCCGAACCTGCGCTGGCACGTAAAGATTTTACGCACTTTAACCGCAAGGGTGGGCATATTGTGGCACAAATGCTTTATAATGCTTTAATGCAGGAGTATGAAAAATACCTGAGCAAAAAGGAAGGCGATAAAACCAAAATTGCAGTCAATTAGCACCTGTTTTATTTTTTTTTGAAATAGGATTGTGGACTAATAAAATAAAAAATGGAGTTACCCATTTAAGTCGCATCTTAATTTACAAAAATTGACAATATTTAACACTCAATATACAATTTTCAACATTAAACTGTATTTTTTTTAATGAATAATATTATGTTTTAGTCAAATATCGTGATGCATTAACAATTGCACATTAAATTAGCACCCAAATTTATTTGGGTGTATAAGACAATTATAAAACACCCCAAATTCTCAATAAGTTTGCAAAGCAAACTTATTGAGAATTTGGGGCACATGAGTAGATTACACCACAATATACCAAG
>CAYQPP010000113.1:0-10958 GCA_964419235.1 uncultured Bacteroidales bacterium | reverse complement strand
GACGTGCCTTTAAATACCCTTGATTGGTTTAGGGGAGCCAACCTGCCCGAGTATTCAATTCTATGCCGCGATAGTGCCGTAACTTGTGCGCTGGCCATTCCTGTTGATGTAACATCTAATTGTATCTCGTAAAAGCCGGTAGTGGCCGATATGTTGATATGTATATAGTACGATCCTGATTTTTCTCTTTTCTGGACATCAAAACTGGTTATCCGGCCTTCGATGGTAACGCCGCCTACTCCGTTTATACCAACGGTATGGGCTGAACCAAACTGAAAAATAGCTCTTGTTGAATCAACTGCCACAAAATTTATATTGCTGTTTACAGGTAATGACTGTCCATACCTGTTTCTGATATAATCAGCCTCCAGTATAAACCGCTTATCATCAATAATTGCACTTACAATTTTAACCGCCTTTTCTTCTTGTTGGCGTTTTAACTCTTTTTTTTCTTCTCGCGAAAGTCGTTTTTTACTGTTTTTATCTTGCGCTTCAACTGTTACAAACAGTAGTCCGATAAGCATAATAAGCAATGTCCGTTTCATAATATTGAGGTTTGGTTTCAATTATCAAATCAAGTTTTATGCCAAACGTACTATATTATTGTAAATCTAAACAGTTTGTACAACATGTTAATAGAATGAAAGTTGCAGGTTACAAGTTGCAATCAATAATATCTATTAAAATTTTATTAGCAACAATATCAAACATATAGCCTGCTTAATAATTATTCGTTTAATTGTTAACACCCTGTTTTTTAGACTTAATCTGCTCTGCCTTTTTGAAACATTGTTCCGATTCGTTTTTATAGCCTAAATGCGATGCCGCTATACCAAGGTTAATATAAATTTGGGCATCTGCATTATCTAACTCAAGGGCCTTTTTGCAAGTTTTGTAAGCCTCTTTTTCCATTCCTATAATTCCATAGGCAGTACCTAAATCTTTTAACGCATCAACCATAGATGGGTCGATTTTATTTGCGCGTTTTAAAAAATAGATGCCCTTTTTCAGGTTGCCAAAATACCTGCCATATAAAACGCCAAGCCTATAATTTATTATATACCTGTTACTATCGATATTATACAGCTTTGTGTAGTTTTTGAGCTGCAACTCCCTGTTGTCGGTTTTTTGCAAAACAATATCGGCATTATTCCATGCATTTATATTACCGGACTGCCGCTTAACAACCTCAACATAGCATTGTACCGATTGGCTTATATCATTTTTTGAGTCGAATAGCAAATTGCCCAACAACAGCCATGCATCAACATAATCGGGGTATATTTTTAGCGACCGGCGAAGATACATCTCCGATTGGTTGTATATTTTCTGTTTTTTGTCCTTATCGGAAACGGTTTTACCTTTCTCCCACAATTTGCCCCCAGCCGAACAGTTGCTTTTTGCACTATTAAACGATGTTTTTGCATCGGTAATAAAAAGGGTCAAATCGTTTTTCCACGCCCTGTTCCGTGCTATTATTTTTGCCGGATAAAAGCCTAAAACATAAATTACTGCGATTACCAAAATAAATTTTGTGCGTTTTTTTTCTGCCCGATAGTAATTTAACGCCAAATATGAGATTGCCAAGCACCAAAACAGCGAGGGCATAAACATAAACCGCTCATTCATAAAAGTGCCAACCGTAAACAATAAATTCGACACCATTGAAAAAGTTGCCGCAAATGCAATAATCGAAAAAGCAACAACCGACTTTTTTTTAATTCCTGCAAAAGCCACAAACAAAACAGCAACAACAAACAAAATTGCAAATATTACCAACGGGTTTGAAAACCCCACCAACGGTATGTGGTAAGGGTAATAGTCGTAGGTTAGCGGATGCGGAAACAACAAAAGTTTTAAATATATTGCCCATGTGTATAGTATTGTGGCATATTTTTGCGCCACTGTTGCGTTTATAAAAGGGTTGTTCATAAGCTCGCCTGCAACGCTACCACCAAACCCACCCAAAACACTGTTTCTAATTGCCAAAAATATTGCTGCGCCAACCAACAGGGGTAAACTGCTTATTGCTATCTGTTTAAAACTAACATTTGCAAAAAACCATAATGCCAATGGTATTATAAAAATAAATGCAATGGCGTTTTCTTTCGACATTAAAGCTAAAAACAGGTATATTCCGCCTAACAATAACTGCAACGTTTTTTTTACCGATATATAATTCACAATTGCTATAAAAGCAAGCAACGAAAACAGTAAACTTAATAGTTCGTCGCGCCCCTTTATATTTGCAACCACCTCGGTATGAATAGGATGCAATAAAAATAGCAATGCCGTTATTATAGCAAGTTTTTTTGCAAACAGAGCACCTTTTTTTTCTAAAAACAGTTTTATTACCAACAGGTAAATAAGTACTACTATCACAATTAGTATAACAATATTAAAAAAGTGGCTAATGTGTGGCGATTCGCCAAAAAACCGGTATTCTATTGCAAATGTTATTAACGATAACGGACGATATCGCCCGCCTTGCACCAACTGTTTTTCCTTGCCAAAGAAACCTGTAAACGAATCGTATGACAATATGTTTGCTATACCTTTAAAACCCTGTTTTGTAAATTCGTTATCGGTAATCACAATAGCATCGTCTAAGGCGTAGTTGTTTTGCAGGGTGTTCCCGTAAAGGATAAAGCCTAAAACTATAACTAAAACAGTAAACTGCCATGTTTTAATATTTTCGATAATATGGTTAAATGTTTTTTTCATAATTGTGTATTGCAAAAATTTACCTGTTCCGAATTTGATTCGGAATTTAACCCACAACCTTCAACTTGCAACTTTTTTTGAGTGTTGTTTTGAAAATACCTAATCATCACAATATATGGGCATTATATTAATTAACAATGTTTATTTTATCACATCAATTACCTCAATATCAAAAATCAAATCGGTATTGGGCGGTATTTGCGGTGGTGCTCCATTTTCGCCATAAGCTAAGTGCGATGGTATTATAAGCTGAAATTTAGAGCCTTTGCGCATCAGTTTCAGACCTTCGTCCCAACCGTCGATAACTGCATTTACCCCTATCGGGAAACGTATCGGCTCAAACCTTTTTACCGACGAGTCGAACAACTCGCCATTGGTAAAATAGCCCGAATAATGCACCTCGACAATATTGTCATTTTCAATAATATCGCCTTCGCCCTGTTCAAAAACAATATATTTTAAACCGCTTTGCGTTTCAACAACTTCCCTATCGGCAATATCCCATTTTTTTACGGGTTTTGGATGTATCAAATCAACCATTTCCAAATCGAGGATAACGGGCGTGTTTGGTGGCACAATATTTTTAAATCCCTGTTTACCATAAGCAAGCTTTGGCGGAATAATCAACCTTATTTTGCTCCCTTTACTCATAAACTGCAACCCCATGTCCCAGCCTTTTATTACTTGGTTTATTCCTACCGTAACCCTTACCGGCTTGCCTTTTTTATGCGATGAATCGAATATGGTGCCATCGGGCAGGTATGCCGTAAAGTGCACATAAGCATTATCACCAAATTTTGCATTTGGGCCTTGCCCCTGCCCTACCAAATAGTATTTTAACTTTTTTTTGCCTTTTATAATAGTTTTATCTTCAATATTAAACGGCTCGATGGCTTTGCCCGGGTTTACCTGCAAAAGTGCTATTTCAAATATTAGCGTTGAGTTTGCCGGAATGTTTTTGTATTTTTTGCTGCCATACCCAAGCTCGGGCGGAACAACCAACAATATGGCTCCTCCGGGTTTTATGAGTTTCAACCCCTCTTCCCAGCCTTTAATCAATTGCCCTTGTCCAAGATACACATCTATCGGGCCTTTTTCTACTGTGCTGTCATAAATAGAGTCGTTCTCGAATTTGGCATAGTAATGCAGCCAAACCCTGTCGCCTGCCTTTGGAAAATCGCCTGTGCCCTGTTTTGTGATTTTATACCTTAGCCCCGATTCGGTTTTCAATAAATCGGGGTCGTTTTGATAAAACTGCCCAAAAACCATTTGGCTGATAAAAATAAGGCAACCGATACCAATTGCCTTTATACTTGAATTATACATATTGTTATTTTTCAACATCTAACAGTTCAATTTCAAAAATAAGCGTACTATTTGGCGGTATTGGCCCGCTCTGCACACTGCCATATGCCAAATGTGAAGGGATTATTAGTTTACATTTACTGCCTACTGTCATTTTTGCAACACCTTCGTCCCAACCTTGGATAACCTCGCCAACGCCATACCTGAATTTAAACGGCTCGTTTCTGTCATATGACGAATCGAATTTCCTCCCGTCGATAAAATAGCCTAAATAATGGACAGTAACCATTTTACCCGGTACAGGGGCTGCACCGCTCCCTTTTTTAAGCTCAACAATGTAAAGTCCGCTTATGGTTGGCTCAACCTGAATATTTGAACGCTCCAAATACCCTTTCAGCATTTTTTCCTCTTCGCGCTCGTCACTAAGCACGGCCATTTCGCGCTCTTTTGCAAATTCGTTTAATGAGGTTACGTTAGACAAACGGATATAGAATGTTAGTTTATCATCGGCCGACAATCCTTCAGGTAACGAGATGCCACGGGTTTTTGTGTAATAGTCAAAAGCATTTATCTTAAAAATTGCACTATCGCCTTTATGCATAATTGCAATGGAGTTTTCGATACTTCCACCCGCATGTGTAGGCTTTTTAAGTTGCGTCCTAAACAGTCCCGACTCTTCGATAACATCGCCGTTTGGGAATGTGTAACGCATTTTAATGGTTACAACATCGCCAATTTTAGGCTTTATACCATCGCTATTCTCCTCAATAAATTTATACTCAACCCCTGTTTCGTTAACCTTAAACTCATGGTTGTTTTTGCACGATGCCGCAATTATTAAAGCTATCGTAAGTGCTATTATGTTTACTCGTGTCATTATATAATTTTTAACATTTGTTATCTGTTTTTTCTAATCTACTGAATCTTTTATAATAGATATTTCTTCTTCTGATATTTTGTAAAGCTGATAAACCATTTGGTCTATTTCCTTATCGGTTTTATTTATTTCGGTTTGCAAATTACTGATTTCCATACTATAGGCATTATAATATTCTTCCCATTCATCTTGTTGATTAAGCGATAGTGTTATTTTTTGTTTCCGTAATTCAGCAATAAATACCTTAAAATCGAAGCTGTAAAAAGCATTTAACTTTTTAGTTATTTTGTCAATCTCAAAATTATCTTTTACCCTGCTTAAAAACTTAGTTTTCTTTTCTTGCAGTTGTTTATTTAACGCCAACATTTTATCGGCTTTTTCAACAAATGGTTGTTGAGCTTCTTTTGAAATATCTTTTATTGGTATATTTTTAACATCATTAACTAAAATTTTTGGAAATAACCCTTTTTTTGCTTTTGGCGAAGTATTGTTGTGATACCACCCAATTAATGTAGAATTTAAAATAGTTAAAGCATATTTTAATGATAACGCATGATTATTTTCAACAATATTTATTAAAGAGGGGGTATTATAATATTCTTTTTCTAAATAACTGCAAAATAGTAGGTCGTTAGTAATTTCACGGATTAGAATCCGAGGTTTGTTAAAAAAACGTTGCTTTCGAGGGGCAGCCAACCATTCTCCATAGCTAATCCATAAATTGCCATTCCAAGAAATACTATACCTGCTAACGTCGCCCCCTTTTAATTCTTTTTTAAATGTTTCATCCTCTTTAATGGAGCTATGATAAACCCTATTTTTTATTTGATATTCAGTATGCCCCCTATATTTGTCGTAAGGGATTAAGCCTTGTGATATTTCAAAAAAACTATCAAGGGATTTATTAGCTTTTATTTTGTCAATAATTGCAATCTCATTTTCAGAGTATGATGATATTTTAAGCCAATTGTCGATGTTTTTATTTAAGAAATTTTTATTAAAACTATTGATTTGAATAATATTTTTGCTGTTCTCTTTTTCAATTTTTTTAAATGCCACATCATAATTATCATCTTTATTATTTGAGAGGGAGAATATGCAAGTCCTTACTGAAGCATCAACAAATGTATTATCGTTTGATAAATCGACTATTTCAAGTAGTTTGTATTTTTCAAGTATATTTTGCCTATACTTTTGCCCATATAATATTGACAAAAAAGTATTTGGGAAAATATAAGATAGTTGCCCACCTTGCTTTAATAGTTTGTTGGTTGCCAATGAAATAAAATAAATATAAATCTCAAAATCAGGAACGAGGTTGTCAAATTTTGACAAAAACTGTTTTTGTATTTTATCAAAAGATACACCATATGGAGGGTTGCCTATAACAACATCAAAACCACCTTTTTTTATTCCATAGATGACACCATCCTCGTTAATGACCGATTGTTGTTTTTTTGCAAATTCGTAAACTATTTTTGAATGTTGTATTACCTCTTTTGAAAGCTTGGCTGACAACTCTGCTTTTTCTTGGGCTAATCTTGCATTTTTTTCAATTAAAGCAAGATAGTCAGGCTCTTTTTCAATTTCTACAATTTCTTGTTTTGTTAATTCTGTTTTTTCAATTTTAAAAACTTGCGGAAACTCTTTGTGCCAGTCAAATGCTTTATTACCTGCAATTTCGGAGTCATCAATAAGTGAATTTCCACATTTTATGTTATTGCTAAGGTTTGATAGTTTTCTTCCTTTTTTGGCTGTGCGCAACCAAAGTGACAAGCGAGCAATTTCAACACTTTCTTCATTTATATCTACGCCATAAAGATTATTCTCCAAAATGGCTTTATCAGTATCAAACAATCGTATGGCTTCGCCTGTTAATTCGGCAATAACATCATCAATATGTTTATGCTCTTGAATTAAAAAACTAAGTGCTTGATTTAAAAAAGCCCCTGAACCACAAGCAGGGTCAATAATTTTTAAAGTTAAGAGCCAATTTTTATAACTATTAAGTTGTTCAAAAAGTTTTTTCCCTTTTACCGAAAGTTTTCCGTCTTTATTTTTGTATGTTCCATCAAATTCTATCTCTTCAATATTGAGTTCTTTACGTTTTTTATCGCATAGTTTCCCAATGGTATTTTCTACAATATATTGAGTAATATATTTTGGTGTGTAAAAAACGCCATCTTTTTTACGTTTGCTTTTTGTTTTTTCTTTTGCTGTACCTATAATTTTAGCTGATATCTCCTCAATTTCGTTTAATGAATGTTCAAAAATATGTCCCAAAATATTCACATCAATATCGGTATTAAAGTCATAAGATGATAATAGCAAGGTATCGTTTATTAATATCTCATCATCAATTTCAATATTATCAAGAATTTCGTCAGGAGCAAACAAACCTCCATTATATGCAGGTAATTCATATGTTTTATATTTATGCCCTTTGTTAAGGTGGATAAAGAATTTGACAAACCGACTATAAAGAGTAAAATACTCATCGTTATCTTTAAACAATTGCCATTGTTCAATAATTTTTGAAATAGCATTTGGTGGCACCAAACCGGTATCTTCAGCAAAAAAAACAAACAAAAGCCTGTCTAAAAATTTTTGCGATTTTTTAAATAATGTCAACTTATCGTATTGAGGATTATTTTTTACAATATTATTGTAAATCTTTTGTTTAAAACTTGAATAATCCTTATAGAGTTTATCCGATATGTTTTTTTCGTGAAACTTGGTTTCAATTTTTAGTTTTAATGGTAAATCAGAAAAGATATTGTCCTTATGTAAAAATAAGTATAGTAATTCAAACTCTTCTTTATTCAGGTTAAATAAATCAAATTCTTCATATTCATTGGCATAATCAATATAAAAACGAAGTTTCTGAAAATTTGATGTTATAATATATTTGCAATCAGGTTGATTATTTTTATAATTAAATGCTTGTTCGGTAATGTTTTTTAAATCTTTTGTCTTAGTTGATTTCAATTCAATTACAACAATAGCTTTTCCATCTTTTAAAATTGCCCCATCAGCTTTCTTTCCATCCGATTGATTCTTAAACTCTCTTACAAGATTGAAATTTTCATCGGGTTTAAGTGTATAACCAAACACATCAACAAATATTTCTCTTAAAAACCCATCTTGATATTCTTCTTCTTTCAGGTTCTTTATTTCAGATATCTTTTTAGTCGAATAATTATCTTTAAATTTCACAAATGCTTTATCAACTCGCTTATTATCAATATTTGCAAGATATTTATTTAATACTGATTTCTGAAATATCCCCATTTATTAAACCTCTTTTTATTACTCAATAAACGTATGCATCTGTTTATACAAAATACAGATATGTTTTTTGCAATAAATTTTATTTACTCCCTCGACACGGCTTTTAAAAGCTCAACTTCATAAATTACCGAAGTAAAAGGAGGGATAATTCCGGTTGAGCTCCCTTTTTCGCCCCATGCCAATTCCGATGGTAATATTATCAAGGCTTTTTCACCCTCACGCATTCTGCCAATAGCTTCCTCAAGTCCTGTAATTACCTGCATCTCGGTTCCGTAAACAAATTCAAAAGGTTGGTTTCGTTTTGTTGTTGAGTCGAAAAACTTACCATTTAAAAACTTGCCTTCATAATTTACGGTAACTAAATCGCCGGGCTCAACGGGTTTTCCTGTCCCCTCATACAACGATATAAAATACATACCGTTTTCCATTGGCTCTGCGTCAATTCTCTCATCGTTGATAAAACGCCTTAAAACGGTTTTTTCATACTCGCCAAAATCTTCAATCCATTTTAAAAAGTCTTCTTTGTCTTTTTGGTATTGCTCGGCTGTCCTTATTTCATCTAACTTTAATTCAACCTTTAGCTTATCGCCCTCCGATAAAAACCTCGGCAACTTGGTTTGCAGAGTTTTTGTAAAGAAATTTGTGGCATCGATAATAAACGTGGCGCTATCGCCTACCGAAAGCATCAAAAAACATTCGTCGATACTGCCTTTAAAATCGGGGTCGGAAAGCTGGAATGTTCTGTGCCCAGAAAAAAATACCGAGTCGTCAATGGTGGCATAAACCACGTCGATTGTAACAAAATTTGTAGATACCGGCGGGTTTACATCTTCGCCAATTTTATGAAGTTTGAAATATATGCCTGTTTTGGTTTTTGAAAATCCCGGGTATTTGTTAAAAACATTGCACGACGCAAAAAATATTAAGCTTATTATAATTATTGAAATGTTCTTCATAGGTTTAAAATTTAGCGGCTAATTGCACATATTTCAATGAATTAGCTTGTTATCAATATATTAATAGCAAAACTCAATTTTAATAATCCGTTAATTTAAGCAATTCTACGTTATATACAATGGTTGAGCGCGGCGGAATTTTATTTTCATCGCCAATTAGTCCGTATGCAAGGTGCGGTGGCATTACAAACCGTGCATAATCGCCGCATTTTAATAACAAAACAGCCTCCTCTAAACCCGACTCGACGCCACCTTGCCCAATCTTGAATTTTTTTATCCCTAAACTGTCTGAGCTGTAACACAAAGTACCATCCAATAATTTTACCTCGTAGCGCAATTGGGCAACCATGCCAACCGCTGCTTTTTTGCCGTTGCCTTGCTTTAATATCTCAAACCAGAGGCCTGTCTCGCTCTTTTTCATATTCCACCCTCTTCGAGAAATATAGTCTGCAATCTCATCTTGGTCTTTTTTTACCAACCCTTTATTGGCTTTTACCAAATTTTCTTTAAACTCTTTTTTTTCTTTGGCAGAATATCGTTTGGGGTTTGATTTGCAAGCCACCAACAAAACAACAATCAACAATATGGTATATACAGGTTTGCTCATATTAAACATTCAAATACTTTTTATACTGTGGCAAAACACTTTCAAATTTTGCAATTGTTTCTTTTATCAACTCTTTATTTTCGCCGCCTGCGGCATTTTTATGACCACCACCACCAAAATGATCTTTGGCAACCAAATTGGCCGGAAAATTACCCTTCGACCTAAATGAGCATTTTGTATAGTTGTCTTTTTCAATAAAAATTGCAGTAAAAACAATCCCCTTTATCGAAAGCGGATAATTTACAAACCCCTCGGTGTCGCCGGGCTCAAAGTTATAATTTGCCAAATCGGTTTGGGTAAGGTAAATATATGCAGTGCCATACTCGGGCATAACCTTCATATTTGAGTTTATGGCATGCCCCAACAGGCGCAAACGGTGTTCGGAATAGTTATTATAAACCCTATCGATAATATCGTCTTTGTTTACCCCAAATACCAACAAGTTACTAATAGCCTCAAAAGTAAATGGCTTTGACGAGTTATAATTGAAGCACCCCGTATCGGTCATAATACCTACAAACAAACAGTTGGCAATATTTATATCTATTTCCTTTTTCCCATACAGGCTGTCAATAAACTCATAAACCATTTCGGCTGTTGAGCTGGCAGTAGTACGGCTATAAGTTATATCGGCAATATCCTCGGGGTTGGGGTGGTGGTCGATAAGTATTTTTGGAACCTTAAGCGGTATAATTTTATCGCCCATTTCCGACATGCGGCCTCGGTTGCTAAAATCGGCCATAACAATAAGGTTTGCTTCTCCTATAATTTTTGCGGCAAACTCTTTTTTGTTTTCATATACTATTATGTTATCGGCCGATGGCATCCAATTCAAATAAACCGGCAGTTGGTTGGGCACGATAAAATTAACCGTTTTGCCTAAGTTTTTAAAAAGATGGTACATTGCCAAACCTGCGCCAAGGGCATCGCCATCGGGGTTTTTGTGAGCAACTATTATAATATTTTCGGCTTTTTTAATAAAAGACTTTGCCTTTGTGCTAAATTCCTGAGTTATATTTTCCAAACTATTTTTGTTTTAAATAACAAAGATAATGGTTATTACCTAAATTGAGCGATTCCAAACTTTAAATATTACCAATCATGCGGCACAATAAATTTGATTTTTTTTGACTCAGCAATAGCTTCACTTCAATTGACCTGTATTTATAGAATTATTTTCTGTTAGGTTACCGGCTTG
>CAYQPP010000112.1:0-10980 GCA_964419235.1 uncultured Bacteroidales bacterium | reverse complement strand
CATAAAGGATAAAAGTGTTTATATAGTGTTAAAAAAATGCCTCTTGTTTTCTGTCTTGTTATTAATGCAGTTTGCTGTCAAGCATGCCTATTCTGAAAATCAAGGTACTGAGTATTTTAAGGTTTTTAGCAATAAATACACCTTAATGCCCTATTTTACATTAAGTAAACTAAAACTGAATATTTCAGGACAATACGATATAGCCTATCGTCCCGACAGGGGGACAGATTTGGGTTTGTATGGTGCATATAAAAACATGGGCTTTGGTGTTGGCTTGGGTGTTTTCGATTATTTTAAAGACGAAGAGGTAAGCACGGTTAAATTTTACGATATTAGGTTAAACTATTATGGCAGAAGGATTGGCGTTGATGGATTGTTTCAGTTTTATAAGAGTTTTTTGGTTGAAGAGGTTGGCCATACAATGCCAGATACTGTAATTCCAAATAAAAGGCCAAATCAAAAATTAGCCAGCATTGGCATAAATGTTTACTATAATTTTAATGCCGAACACTCGTTTAAGGCAGTTTTTAGTCATACCGAACGACAGTTAAAGAGTAATGGCGCGTTTTTGCTTGGGCTGTCACAAACTTATACCTATTTGCAGGCCGACGACAGCTATTTTTCTAGTGCGGCAATAAGCACATATGATATTACTGATTATTCAAAAAATGCGAGGCTTTTTTCTGTTATCCCGATAGTTGGGTATCAGTATAATTTTGTTCATGGTAATTTTTATTTTGCCCCGCTTGTGTTGCTCGGGGTAGGCTCTCAGTTTCAAAAGGTGTCAGCAAATAAAGAGTTGATAAAAAAGGAAATAGAGTTGGTAAAAAAAGCCGTTGTCAACTTGCCGGTAGGCTATAATGGCGATAAGTTTTATTATGGGTTTGTTTTTAAGGATGATTTTTCAAAATCGAAGATAGGAAGTTCAAGCTTGACTTACAACTTACTGTCATTAAGCTTGTTTATTGGTATTAGGTTTTTGTAACCTGCTTGTCGAGCTGCTCATAAATTGAGTTTTGGCTAATAAATTCAGGCACAATGTTTTTCATTTGGTTAACTATCTTTAAATCGTTAAAATTACCTACCATGTTAATCAGGGTGGTAATCTGTTCCGATACATCGTCAAATTTATAATTGCGTACTTTTGCTATCATTATTTGTGAGTGGTGGGTGGGCAATGTATTCTCTTTGTCGGCAAGCAACTCTTCATACAATTTTTCGCCCGGCCTAAGTCCTGTAAAGCTTATCTGTATATCTTTGCCCAATTTAAGTCCCGATAATTTTATCATTTTCTTTGCCAAATCAACAATTTTTACCGACTCGCCCATGTCAAAAATAAATATCTCTCCTCCTGTTCCCATGGCGCCCGCCTCTAAAACCAACTGGCATGCTTCGGGAATGGTCATAAAAAAACGTGTTATTTGAGGGTGGGTTACGGTAATCGGGCCTCCTTCTGAAATTTGCTTTCTAAACCGAGGTATTACCGAGCCGTTTGAGCCCAATACATTACCAAAGCGTGTGGTAACAAATGCCGTTTTGGAAGTGCTGTTTAACGATTGTGTATATATTTCGGCCAGCCTTTTTGATGCCCCCATAACATTGGTGGGGTTTACGGCTTTGTCGGTTGATACCATGACAAACCTTTTAACACCGTATTTTACTGCAAAGTCGGCAATTGTTTTTGTGCCAAGCACATTATTTTTAATTGCTTCGGCTGCATTGTTCTCCATCATGGGAACATGCTTATAGGCAGCGGCGTGGTAAATAATTTCGGGTTTAAATTCTTTAAACACATCTTCAACCCTAACCGGGTCTGAAATGTCGCCAATTACTATTTTGTAATCAAAACTATGATTCTGCTCTGCCAACTCCATCTCAATATCGTAAAGGGGTGTTTCGGCCTGATCAAAAAGGATAAGGTTGGTGGGGTTGAATTTTATTAGCTGGCGTACCATTTCACTTCCTATTGAGCCGGCAGCACCTGTAACCATTACAACTTTTCCTGAAACTTGCGATTTTATGGCATTAATATCTAATTTAATCGGGCTGCGCTCCAGAAGCTCCTCAATTTTTACTTGGCGAATTTGCTTTGAGCTAAGCTCTCCGTTTATCCAGCTATCAACACCCGGTACGGTAAGTACCTGCACATTGTTTGCAAGCGACAGCTCAATAAGGTTTGTTTTTTCTTCAATGGTGTCAAATGGCTTGGCCAAAACTAAAAAGTCTAAATCTTGATTTGCAAAATACGACTCTATTTTTGAGATTGGCGACAATGGAATGCCCTCTAACTGTTTTCGGCTGCGTACCGTAACATTATCAAAAAAAGCAACAATTTTATAGCGTGTTTCAGCATCTTGCTCTAATGTATTTTTTGATGCAATGGCTGCCGGCCCGATTCCATAAATTGCTGCACGCTTTATTTGCAACGACGATGTTCGGAATTCGTAAAAAATTGCTTTTACCAACCACCGCAGCGAGGTCATAAAAAAAACAGTGATAAAAAAGTCAATTATTACAATTGAGAGCGGGACAATAAAAGCTTTTGTAATGTAATAATAGCTTATAACATTGGCTATAACAATAAACAGGCTTCCGAAAAACATGGTTATAAAAATGCGTTGCGCATCGTGTAAGCCCGTATATCTGACAATACCCGAATAGGTGCGCCCAAAAAGGAAGCTGATAATACGAATTGTTGCAACAAACGGGATTATAATGTATAATGATGCTACATTGGTTTCGGGCACTTCAAAGTTGAATCGTAGTAAATAAGCCAATGCAACGCTTGCAACGCTTATAAAAACATCAATTACAAAAACTATCCAGCGGGGTGTGTATTTTTTACTAAATATCATTAATGACTAAGATTATCAGATAGTTGTTAAAACACAAAGATAAAATTAAAAAGTAAAATTTATGAATTAATCAGGATAAAAGCAGCTTGCGCATACATATAAAAACAAAAAGCCCAATTTAATTGGGCTTTTTGTTTTTTCAATATCTCTTGTTTGATTTATTCGGCAGGTGCAATTGCGTCAACAGGACACACTTCTACGCATGAAGCACAGTCTGTACATAAGTCTGCATCAATTACGTAAATATCACCTTCAGAAATGGCATCAACCGGACATTCGGCAATGCAAGTTCCACAAGCTATACAATCTTCTGAAATTTTATAAGCCATAACAAAAAAGTTAAATTATTAATTAAGGCGCAAATTTATATTTCTTAAACTAATTATTGAAACTTATATGTACTTTTTTTCATATTTAAGAGCAGTTTATTTTAATAGATGGTTAAATACTTGTGGCGATGCAAAATATGCAGTGCTGATAATTAGGCAATATGTATAATATTGTGATTAATGATACTTTAATAAACGTTATGTACAAGTAAGAGGGTAGATATATTAGGTTATTGTAATGACTTATTATTATAATATTTGGTCATTACGATGACTTTATTTTTTTATTAAAATGGATATGTATTAAAGAATGCTTGAAAATACAGTAAAAGAAAATATTGGAAGTGTAAAGCAGTAATAATTTTTAGAGGACGACTCAATAAAAGTTATAAGCGATACATGGCAAGCACAAATGATAAAAGTGTATTATAAAAGCAAACTATTATGCGTTGCAATCTGTAATCTACTACCCGATTTTTCGGAGTTGGTTTGTGATTTTAGTCAGGCAGCTCTGCCAATAGTGTTATTCCCCCAACAGCCTTATCGTTTAAGCTTACTTTTATTTTGGAGTTAACAGGAATTAACACATCAACACGCGAGCCGAACCTAATAAAGCCAAGCTGCTCTCCTGCTGTAATAGGGGCGTTTTCATTGGCATAGGTAATAATTCGGCGGGCAACTGCACCTGCAATCTGTTTTACTACAATTTTGCCAGCCTTTGGGTTTTCAATAATTGTAATTGCACGCTCATTCTCCGACGACGATTTGGGAAGCCATGCCGCCATGTATTTGCCGCTAAAATGTAACGACCTCACTATTTTGCCTAAAACGGGATACCAATTTATATGTATATTCCAAACCGACATAAAAATAGAAACCTGAATACAATTACCCTTGATAAATTCATTTTCTGTTATCTCTTCAATGGCAACAATCTTTCCATCGGCAGGGGCTATAACCATATTTTCGGTAAATTCGATTTTGCGGTTAGGGCTGCGGAAAAACCTGACAACAAATAAGAATAGTATAAAAAGGGCGGAACTTGCTATGTACAATACTATATTTGGCACTTTAAATAGTATTAAAGGAACCATAATAAGGGTAATTATAAAAATTAAAAATAGTATTACACTATATCCTGCTTTGTGAATTGTCATGCGTAAATAAAATTATTTTATAAAATAATACAAATATGTAAAAATTACCGGTATTGTAAATAAAAAACTATCAAATCTATCTAAAATTCCACCATGTCCGGGTAAAATATTCCCCGAGTCCTTAATTCCAATGCTTCTTTTCATCATCGACTCAACCAAGTCGCCAAATGTGCCAAATACTACAACTATTGCAGCAATAATACCCCAGTGCAAATACCCCAATGAGCCAAGATACTGGGTTAACAGGTATGCTGCAAGCTGCGAAGTTGCAAGCCCGCCAAAAAAGCCTTCCCACGATTTTTTTGGCGATATTCGCTCAAACAGGCGGTGTTTTCCCATTGTAACACCAAACAGATATGCCCCCGAGTCGCTTGCCCAAATTAAAATGAATATGCCAAGTAATATTTTTCCGTTAAAGGTGCCATTAAGAAACACGATATGGTTTAACAGCATTAAGGGTACCGATATGTAAAAAATGCCAAATAGCGTAATTGCAATATTTAGCAGCGGGTGTTTTTGGTTTCGGTACAGCTCAAAAATAAATACAAACGATACTACCGGAATAAGCAGCAAGCTAAAATAGTTTCCGTAATCAAAAATATGCCAAACAAAACCTGCAATAAAAAATAGTGCTCCAACAACGCTTCCATAGTATTTTTGAGGTAGCGATTTGCTTTTTGTCGCAAGGTTGTAGAATTCGTTTAGGGCTAATATCTCAATAATAAGAAATAGCCCAAAAAATAGTGCCTTATGCCACAATACCCCAATTGTAATAAAGCTCACAAAGAAAAACCCCGTAAATGAGCGTTGTAAAAAATTACTCACTATAATAACTCTTTCATTAAAAATTTAGCCCTAATTATATCGTCAGGCCTAACATATAATTCAATATCGCCAAACAGGTAAAACGTGTCTTGCTTATTTAAAAGCACAACTTCTATATCATTGTTTTCTAAAATGCCCTTAACCATTTCGGCCTGATACAGTTTTCCTGTAGAAAAAGCAAGCTTCCAATCTTTTTCCATCTATTTTTCAGACGTTGAATTATCGGTATCTTTACTTTCAACTACTTTGGCTTCATCTTCAACCTCTTTATTATCGGCAACAAAATCGTCATCTGAAAATGGTGTTTTGCCATTTGGCCTCGGGCCTAAAACTTTTTCTAAGTCTTCGGCAAATAGTACCTCGCGCTCTAACAATAATTCGCCAAGTTTATTATGCCCCTCTTTTTGTTCAATTAAAAGTGCTTTGGCGCGTTCGTATGATTCGTCAATAATCCGTTTTGCCTCTTCGTCAATTATTTTTGCCGTATCCTCGGCATATGGCTTGTTAAATGAATATTCGTTTTGCCCCGTAGAGTCATAATAGCTTCGGTTTCCAATTTTTTCGCTCATGCCATAGAATGAAACCATTGCATATGCTTGCTTGGTAACTTTTTCGAGGTCGTTTAACGCCCCTGTCGATATTTTTCCGAAAAAAAGTTCTTCGGCAGCCCTGCCGCCAAGTGCAGCACACATTTCATCAAGCATTTGCTCTTTTGTTGTAAGCTGTCGTTCTTCGGGCAAATACCATGCTGCTCCCAATGCCTGACCCCGCGGTACAATGGTAACTTTAATAAGTGGGTTGGCATGTTCTAAAATCCAGCTAACCGTGGCATGCCCTGCCTCATGGTAAGCAATGGTTTTCTTTTCGTCGGGTGTTATTATTTTATTTTTTTTCTCTAAACCACCGATTATGCGGTCAATGGCATCGAGGAAATCTTGTTTTTCAACCTTTTTTTTGTCTTGCCTTGCAGCAATTAAAGCAGCCTCGTTGGTAACGTTGGCAATGTCGGCTCCTGAGAATCCGGGGGTTTGTTTTGCCAAAAATTCAGGATTTACCTTTGGACCAAGCTTTTTTAACGGGCGCATGTGCACTTTAAAAATCTCTTTACGCTCGTTTAAATCGGGCAGCTCTACATGAATTTGTCTGTCGAACCTACCTGCCCGCAATAATGCCCTGTCGAGTATGTCGGCACGGTTGGTGGCTGCCAAAATAATTACGCCGCTATTGGTGCCAAAGCCGTCCATTTCGGTAAGCAGTTGGTTTAGGGTGTTTTCGCGCTCATCGTTGGCTCCCATGTTCGGGTTTTTACCACGGGCACGTCCAATAGCATCAATTTCGTCAATAAATATTATACACGGGGCTTTCTCTTTGGCTTGTTTAAATAAATCGCGAACCCGCGATGCCCCCACGCCAACAAACATTTCAACAAAATCGGAACCCGACATTGAAAAAAACGGGACATGGGCCTCGCCGGCTACTGCTTTTGCAAGCAATGTTTTTCCTGTTCCGGGGGGGCCTACCAATAGTGCCCCTTTAGGGATTTTACCTCCTAAGGTTGTATATTTTTCGGGCTTTTTCAAGAAATCGACAATCTCGATAATCTCTATTTTTGCCTCCTCTAACCCTGCTACGTCTTTAAAGTCAACTTTAACCTCAACATCCTCTTTGTCAAACATTTTAGCCCTTGATTTTCCTATGTTGAATATCTGGCTGCCCGGACCGTTGGGCCCTGACATTCTGCGGAAGATAAACAGCCATACGCCTATCAGCAACAGCGGGAATATAACCCAACTGACTATCCAGTCCATATGGTTTTCGCGTTTGACATACCTTACGGGAATTGTTTCGGTTGATGAGTATGAATACCTGCTCATAGCTTCGTTTAACTGAATGCTAAACTGCTCTATTGACCCGATAGTGATGTAATAGTGTGCTGAGGAAACCCCCATTCCGGCTGAATTCTGCTTTTTTATGTCGCTAAATTCAGGGTCGGACAATTTGTCGGCTTTTATAAAAATCTCTGCCCGCTCTTTATTAACTATCTCAATTTTTTCGATTGAGTGTGTTTTTAGCATTTTGTTCTCAAACCTGCTCCACATTATTTCAACAGGCTCGTTGCCATACGGGAAAAACATCATCCCAATAATAAAGATGGCTATCATGCCATATATCCACGAAATGTTAAATTTTGGCTTTTTATCATTTCCTTTTTGAATTTTGTTGCCCGGTTTAGGACTAAATCCAGATTCTTTTTTATCCTGTTTTTTTTCGCTCATTTATATTGTTATGAATAGTTATTCTTCGTTTATAAGTTCGGTTTTTGCATCTGCCCACAAATCTTCAAGGTTGTAAAATCTACGGTACTCTTCTAAAAATACATGCACTACTACCGACCCATAGTCGAGCAAAACCCATTGTAAATTATCAGCTCCCTCTTTGTGGTTCATGTGCTCCTGCAATTCCGATCTAACTTCACGTTCAATAAAGTCAGCAATTGCGTCAACTTGTGTGTTTGAGTCTCCGTGGCATATTACAAAATAGTCTGCTATTGATTGTTCAAGTTTTCTTAAATCTAAAACAATAATTTCTTTCCCCTTCTTCTCCTTAATGGATTCAACCACCACATCCTTTAAAATTGTTTGCTCATTGTTGTTTGCCATATATTGAAATTTGCCTCAAAGATAATAATTTTTGTTTCTTAATAATAATAATAATTTAGGTCTCGCTATAACAAATTATATGCCCTTTTGCTCTAAAAAATGATATCTTTTTAAAATAACGCCGTTTGTTTTTGTGTTGTTATTAAGCTTTTTAGCGTTGGGTTATGAGGTTTTATGTTTTTATGCGGGTTAATTTATTGCCGAATATGCCTTCAAAAATATATTATATGACTATTTTTGTTAAAAAAACATGGTTCGGTTAGTAGCCCTTTTAATTTCGATAGTATTGCAGCTTATTGCAGCAATTTTTGCATTGCGCTTAATGCGTGTTACAAAATACAGGGCGTCGTGGGTGCTTATTTCGTTGGGTTTTTTATTAATGGCTATAAAAAGGGCCATTAAGCTTATTCAGTTTTTGCAAGATGATTTTTCGTTTTATTTGACCATGGCCGACGAGTGGCTCGCGGTTATAATATCGTTTTTGTTTACTGCCGGTGTTTTTTTGATAGGCGAAATTTTTTATTCTTTAAGAAAAGCAAATATTGATAGAACACGTGCCGAAAAAAGGCTTATCAATACCATAATACAAACCGAAGAAAAAGAGCGGAAACGATTTGCAAAAGACCTTCATGACGGGCTTGGACCACTATTGTCAACGGTAAAAATGTCAATATCGGCACTCCTGAATTCAAACACGAAAAAAAATAACCAAGCCATTTTAGAAAACACCAATATGGTTATTAATGAGGCTATTACAAGCATTAAGGAGATATCGAACAATTTGAGTCCTCACGTTTTAACCAATTTTGGCTTGGTAAGCGCATTAAAAAACTTTACCCATAAAATTAATGATGCCAAAACGGTTAAAATTGAGCTGTTGAGCAATATGGAGAATGAGCGTTTTAATGCCGATGCCGAGGTTATTTTGTACCGCGCTACATGCGAGCTTATTAATAATACATTAAAACATGCAAAAGCTAACAATATATCAATAAATATATCAAAACATTTGCGTACTTTAACTATTCAATACCACGATGATGGAATAGGTTTTGATACAGAAAAGGAAGTGGATTCGCAAACAGGGGGAATGGGGTTGCAAAATATTCTATCGCGTATAAAATCTATTAATGGTATTTTTATAATAACAAGCGTCCCCGACGAAGGTGCAAATGCATTTATCAAAGTTCGAATAAAATAATTATGGGTAAAAAAATAAAAATAACACTGGTTGACGACCATGCACTGTTTAGAAACGGGTTGAAAATTTTGTTGGATACACATCCTGAGTTTGCCGTAATAAGCGAGGCGGTAAACGGCAAAGAGTTTCTTGAAAAAATTGAGGATAATGTGCCCGATATTGTATTAATGGATATTAATATGCCTGTTATGGATGGTATTGAGGCCACACAACTGGCAAATGAAAAATATCCCGATATTAAAATTGTAGCCCTGTCGATGTTTGGCGAGGAGGAGTACTATTATAAAATGATTAATGCGGGGGCAAAGGGTTTTTTGCTGAAAAATTCGGAAATTAATGAGGTTATTGAGGCAATTAATCAAGTAAATATAGGAAACAGCTATTTTTCGCAAGAGCTTTTATATAACGTGATTAAAAACTTTAAACCTCATAAAGAGCCTGTTGATGAAATGGCAAAATTATCAAAAAGGGAGCTTCAGGTGCTCGAGGAGATATGCAACGGGCTTTCAAATCAAGAAATTGCCGATAATTTATTTATTAGCAAACGAACCGTTGATAAGCACAGGGCTAATTTGCTGAGTAAAACAAACTCGAAAAATACAGCAAATCTAATTATGTATGCTATTAAAAATAAGCTTATTAGCGTTTAGGCTATTTGATAGTTACGGAGTAAGCCCTTTTTAAAAGTATTACGTTTTATTATTATATTTTTTTTAAATCAACAGCTTATGTCGTAACCCCGAAATATGGGACAAGCTTTGCGGATTTAAGATAATATGCAATACCGTTAAATTTGAAGAATATAAACTATATTGAGGTTGATGAGGTGGTATCGACAAATGACCACCTTAAAATGTTGGCTATTGAGGATGAATTGCCCGAAGGGGCTGTTGTTGTGGCACAGTGTCAAAAAAATGGACGGGGGCAAGGAGGGAATTTTTGGGAAAGTACAGCCGGTAAAAATCTAATTTTCAGCTTATTGTTGCGCCCAAGTTTTTTAAAAGCCGAAGATATGTTTATGATATCAAAAGTGGTTTCGCTTGGCATTATCGGTTATTTAAAAGGTATTGATAAACACTTTACTATAAAGTGGCCTAATGATATTTATTACCGTAACAAAAAACTGGGAGGGATACTGATTGAAAACCAATTGCTTGGCAGTAAATTAAATTTTATGATAGTGGGCATTGGCATAAATATTAATCAGGATATTTTTGAAAGCGACGCACCAAACCCCATTTCGTTAAAAAATATTTTTAATAAGAAGTTTGCTTTAAATGAGTGCCTAAATGGCATTTTAATCAGTATCGGCCTTTGGTACAATCGCCTTGGCAATGGCGAGACAGATAAAATCAGCGAAGCATATTTTTCCTATCTATACCGCAATAGCTCATACCATGAATACAGGGCAGGCAATAGAACTTTTATTGCAAAAATAGTATCGGTTGATAACGATGGGAGGCTTAATTTAACAACCTACGATGGCGAAAAAAAATCGTTTTATTTTAAGGAGGTTGAGTTTGTGATTACCTAATTTGCTCAAGACGGTCAACAAGCGTATCGACAAAAGTAGTGAGTGGTTTTTTTGCCACCATTTTCATCATGGGGTTTAAATCGGCCTTTAGTGTTACTTTTACCCTTGTATCCATATCGCCCACATTTTTAAGCTGAATCCACATATTAAATTTAAACGGAACGCTATCGTCGCTTGCAATTTTTATCAGCTTAGTGGGCTCGCGCTCAATAATCTTCATCCCAAATTTGCCTATCTTATCAATGGTAAAGCTGCAACTGTCGGTATCCGAAACAAAATCGGCAACTTTGTCTTGCGGTACATATTTCCCTAAATTATTAAAATCGGCAATCAATGAATATATCCTATCGTTGTTGGATAGTATTTTGCCAATCCTGCTTTCTATTTTCATTTTTTTTGTATTTAAACCATTAAACCAT
>CAYQPP010000111.1:5748-11041 GCA_964419235.1 uncultured Bacteroidales bacterium | reverse complement strand
AGAATATATGGAACCCCGAGGCAAAGCCTCGAGGAATTCTTTTGATTAAAAAAAGGCAAAAAAAACCGGCAACCAAAATATAAATTCAATTACCGGATACAATTATCTTTTACAAAATATTAAAAAAGTTTGTTTAACTTATCGGCAATAGCCGCCTTTGCAACAACACCTACCTGTTTATCGGCAACCTCGCCATTTTTAAAAAACAACAAAGTTGGTATATTGCGAATACCAAATTTCATAGCTGTGTTTGGGTTGTTGTCAACATCAACCTTAACCATTTTTGCCTTGCCTTCATACTCAACCCCAAGTTCTTCAACAATAGGGCCTATCATTTTACAAGGGCCGCACCATTCTGCCCAAAAATCAACTACTACCGGTACATCCGATTTTAATACTACCTCTTCAAATTCTGCGTCAGTTACGTGATTTGCCATTTCAATATTATTTTTAAAGTTTATTTTACAAATTGTTTACTAAGTGTAAATACAAATATATATGAATAAATGTTTCAACAATTATTATTTTTTGAAAATTTGCATAAATAAATCAATTTGTGTTTACCCTCCTGTCAAAGTTGTACGGCGAGGCAAATTTCTCGCAGCTTGCTGCAAAACATAAAATTTCACACAAAATTGATACATTGTCTGTTTGAAGCGATATTTTCTACTCCAATTTATACTCAAACAGGGGGTGGTTTTTAAAATAATCTATTAATTCGTTTGTAATCTCAACCCTGTGTGTTCGCGAAAACATTTGAACATATATTTTCTTTTCAGGGTCAAACACCAAAAACTTAAGGAGTGTTTTTCCTTCATACTCTTTAAATTTGCCGTTTAGCTCCTCAATAAGCTGCTCATTTATTTCGCCGATAGGTATTTTTATCGATATACTGTTAAGCATTTTATCGCGCAACTCGTTAAGCATCTGAATGGAGCCTACTTTAAACTCCAACGGTTTTATCTCCTCTTTAACCCAAAGCTTTTCTTGAACCTTGCCTTTTACAAATAGCAAGTAGCCAACCGTACAGTAATTTTTAAATTCAATATAGTCTTTGCCAAAAAAAATCATCTCATACGACCCCGAATAGTCTTCAATGGTAAATCCGCCGTAAGGCTTATTGTTTTTTGTAAAACTGCTTCGTACCCCTGTTACAATTCCGCCAACCGATAATTCGCGGCCATTTAATTTACTTAAATCGTTTAATTCGGCTACCGTACAGTTACAAAAATTATCAATCTCAATTTTATAACTGTCGAGCGGGTGTGCCGACAAGTAAATGCCAACCAGCTCCTTTTCGCGGTTTAACCGTTCAAGGTTGCTCCACGGCTCGCTCTCTAAAATTGGGGGTTTTGTAATTGCAATCTCATCGGTCATTGAGCCAAACAGTGTGTTTTGGTTATTTGCCACATCGTTTTTATAAAGGCTGCCATATTTAATCAACGAATCGATAAAAGTTTCGCCTTGTTCATTCAACTCAAAAAACTGGCTTCTGTACGCTAACTCGGTAAAAGAGTCGAACCCACCGGCCTGCGCCAACGATTCAATTGTTTTTTTGTTTACCGAACGCATATCAACTCTTTCTACAAAATCGTAGATATTTTTATACACCCCGTTTTTTTCGCGCTCTTTAATAATATTTTCAACAGCCGCCTCGCCCACATTTTTTATTGCCGCCATCCCAAAACGGATATCGCCGTTTTTGTCAACGGTAAATTTTTTGAAGCTGAGGTTTACATCGGGTCCAAAAACCTTCTGTTTCATACGGCGGCACTCCTCCATAAGCTTTGTAACCTCGGTAATGTTTGACAGGTTACGGCTAAGGTTGGCTGCCATAAACTCGGCCGGAAAATGCGCCTTTAAATACCCCGTTTGGTAAGCAATGTAAGCATAACACACCGAGTGCGATTTGTTAAAAGCATAGGCAGCAAAAGCTTCCCAGTCTTTCCAAATTTTTTCAATAACCTTGTCAATATCTTTATTTGACTCGTTTACTCCATCAACAAACTCCTTGTTTGCCTTGCAGCCGTCAACAAACTCGGTTTTCAGCTTGTCCATCTCGGCTTTTTTCTTTTTTCCCATTGCTTTACGCAAAGAATCGGACATGCCACGGGTAAAACCGCCCAACTCCCTCGACTGCAACATAACCTGCTCCTGATAAACGGTTATACCATAAGTGTCTTTTAAAAATGGCTCCATAAGCGGATGGTCATATGCCACCTTTTCACGTCCATGCTTACGTGCAATAAACGAAGGTATGTACTCCATTGGCCCCGGGCGGTACAAAGCATTCATTGCCACCAAATCGTCAAACCTATCGGGTTTAAGGTTTTGAAGGTGTTTTTTCATTCCGGGACTTTCAAACTGAAATATGGCCGAAGTTTCACCTTTACTAAACAGCTCATAGGTTTTTTCGTCGTCAAGCGATATCTTTTCAATATCAATGGTAATTCCTTTTGAACGGGTTACATTATCCAAAGTTTCCTTGATGATAGAAAGAGTTTTCAACCCCAAAAAATCCATTTTAAGCAAGCCTATATCCTCAACAAACCGCCCGTCGAATTGAGTTGTCAAAAGGTCTTCGCCTTTTGTAAGCATAACAGGCAGATGCTCATCCAATGGGTCGCGCCCAATTAAAATGCCACAAGCATGTACACCTGTATGCCTTACCGAACCTTCTAATTTTTCGGCATTCATCAATGTCCTTACAATAACCTCGTCGTTTGAGCTCCTCTCCTTTTTAAGCTCATGACTCTCTTTGTAAGCTTTCTCAAAATTCATTTTGGGAGCCTCGGGCACCATTTTTGCTAAACGGTTTGCCTCGCTCAATGGCAGGTTAATAACCCTTGCCACATCTTTTATTGATGATTTTGTGGCCATTGTTCCAAATGTGCATATGTGGGCTACCTTGTCTTTGCCATATTTATTGGTTACCCAATCGAGCACCTGTTGCCTTCCGTCATCATCAAAGTCAATATCAACATCGGGCATCGACACGCGGTCGGGGTTTAAAAAACGCTCAAACAGCAAATTGAATTTTATGGGATCGACATTGGTAATGCCTACGCAATATGCAACTGCCGAACCTGCTGCCGAGCCACGGCCTGGGCCAACAATTACGCCCATTTTTTTTGCTGCATTAATAAAATCTTGCGTTATTAAAAAATAGCCGGGAAACCCCATTGTTTTAATGGTTTTCAACTCAAAATCGAGCCTTTCGGTAACCGGCTCCTCCAAATTGTCGCCATATTTGTTTTTTGCGCCAATATATGCAAGGTGTTCCAAATAATCAGACTCTAATTTAATTTGAAGCACCTTATCGTATCCGCCAAGGCGTTTAAAAGCAGCCTCGGTAAACTCCTCTATTAATGCCTGTTCGGTAAATTTTTCGGCATATTGTACAATATTGCCAAAATCGTCGGGTATATTAAATTCGGGCATAATTGGCGACGAATCTAACTTGAACTCCTCAACTTTATCGGCAATTTCGAGGGTATTCTCAAGAGCTTCGGGAATATCAGCAAATATTTTGTTCATTTCGTCAGAGGTTTTAAACCACTCCTGACGGGTGTATCTCATGCGCGTGGGGTCGTCGTAATTGCGCCCTGTGTTTAAGCACACAAGCAAATCGTGCGATTCGGCATCTTCAGCCTCGGCAAAATGCACATCGTTGGTGGCAATAACTTTTACCCCCAGCTTTTTCGACATATCGAGCAAAACCTTGTTTACCTTAACTTGGTTTTCCCAAATATCTTTACGCAGCCTCGCATCATCAGTCTGATGGCGCATAAGTTCGAGATAATAGTCGTCGCCAAAAATATTTTTAAACCATAAAATAGCCTCTTCGGCTTTATCAAAACTCCCGTTCATAATGTGCTGCGACAATTCGCCGCCCAAACATGCCGACGACACAATCAACCCGTCATGGTATTTTTCCAACAGCTCTTTATCAATACGCGGTTTGTAGTAAAAGCCCTCGGTATGGGCAATTGAGGTCAGTTTTAATAAATTTTTATAACCGGTTTTGTTTTTTGCCAACAGTATCAAATGGTTTCCCGACGCATCGGTTTTATCGTCTTTACGCAAATGTCCACGCTTTGCTACATAGGCTTCAACCCCAATTATAGGTTTAACCCCTGCTTTTTTACATGACACATGAAACTCTTTTACGCCAAACATGGTTCCATGATCGGTAAGGGCAACTGCCGGCATTCCATCCCTTTTTGCTTTATTGGCAAGTTGTGCGGTGGTTGCAGCCCCGTCTAATATTGAATATTGCGAGTGTACGTGCAGATGAACAAATGGTATTTTGCCCGACTGTTTTGCTGCCTCTGCTAGTTTTTTCTCCTCCTCCTCAATTGATATATGGGCAAGCACGTCGTCTTTAAACGATTCGTACTCAATGCCTGCCGGTTGTATTACCTTAGGGTTGTTTTTCTTAAAATCGGCAAGCTCCTGCTCGGCCATTTCAAGCTTTGTTGCCGATATACCGCCAACCCTTACAAGTTCAAGAAAACAACGCGTGGTAGCCTCAACATCGGCTGCAGCGTTATGTGCCTCACTAAAAGGTACGCCAAAAAGCTTTGTATGCAATTCGGTTAATGTAGGCCATTTTGGGCGGCCATTTTTCATTATAGCGCAATATTCGGTACTTTCAACCTTAGTGCAAATGTGCGGTGCTTTCGACACTATTTCGGGCAAACCGCACCTTAAAAGTTCACAGCCAACAATATTTATATCAAATTCGATATTATGCCCTATAATAAATTTTGCCTTTTTTACATCTTCAATAAAATCTGCTAAAGCTTCGTTTAACGGAATACCTTTTGCATTGGCAATTTCATTTGTAATACCATGTATGTTAACCACCTCGGGCGGAATTATATAACCATCGGGCTTAATTACATGGTTTTTTGCAAAAAGCAAATTACCTTTTAAATCGTGGCACTGCCATGCCAGTTGAACCATTCGCGGCCAATTGTCAAAATCAGTCAGGGGCGCTCTCCATTTTTTTGGCAACCCTGTGGTTTCGGTATCAAATATTAAAAACATGTATGCAAAATATTAGATTGTTATACCCAAGACTATTATACTCAAGCTGTTAAACAATGAGGCATTAGACTAAAAGAGTTTATGCGTAATACTTTTTTATTGAAGCATAAAATTAAAGTTTTATTGGCGAAAACTATTAGAATGTTAATAAGTTTGGAAAGAAAAATATAGCCTGCAAAATACAAGTTAATCTATATTGAATTGAGCTTAAAGATTTTTCCGGCAAAACAGCAAAGGCGAG
>CAYQPP010000111.1:0-5648 GCA_964419235.1 uncultured Bacteroidales bacterium | reverse complement strand
TAATTGAGTAAAGGGTAAAAGCTAAATTTAAGGCTGACAAAAATACTTTTAACAATTTTTTTACCACAACACCTAAAAGGTTTTTTCATTTTATAGTCTAAATTTTCACTAAAAGTGAATAAAAAAATACAAAAATATTATTAACATAATGTTATTTTTCGCATTTTTTCCGTAAATTTATTGAAATTTTATTTAGTTGATATTCAGCAATATACATGGTGTTTAAAAAAATAATTTAAAAATAATTAATTTTAGGTGATAATATTTTGCTAAAAAAAACATTAATTAATGAGATGAGTATAAACCCGGGAGATGAAATAATTAAGGAGATACTCAATGGAAATGAAAAAATTATAGGGCAGATTTATAAAAATGTGTATAAACACATTGATAGACATGGTAGTTCTATTAATGCATCGGCCTATAATATAAAAGAATCGGTACAAGATGCTTTTGAGGTTTTTTATCGTAAGATATTGAAGAAAAAAAAACTGAGGCTAAATTGTAGTGTCGAGACTTATTTAATTTCTATTGCCAAAAACCTCCTTCATGAAAATGAAAGAAAATTAGGTTTTTTTAATACTACGCCTATATCAAGTCTTGAAATAATTGATGATAATGAGATTAAAGATATTGAATATAGAATTAAGGAACAAAAACAAAAACTGTTTATTGAGGAATTTAATAAACTTAGTTACGAATGCAAAAGAATAATAAAATTAACATTAGAAGGATATACAGCAGCACAAATAAAAACAATGATGAATCTTTTGTCGGAAGAGTATGTATATGTTAAAAGATTGCGCTGTAAACGTTTTTTAACAAAAGAAATTAAAAACAGACCAGACTATGAAAAACTCAGAGATGCAAACCCAGAAAATTTTGAATTATCTGTATGGAGAGATGAACAGCGGGGAGAAAAACCTGTTTGAGGTTGAATTAGAAAAAAACAGCCAACTAAGAAATGAGCTGCAACTGCAACAGGAAATTGACAATGCCATTAAAACGGAGCTAAAGGTTGAAAGCTTTAAAGCCTCGTTAAATGCAATACACAACAATACCGTTGGCAAAAAAGAGGGTAAAATATTAAACCTTCAAAACAAATGGTATTGGGCAGCGGCATCAATAACTTTGGTTTCGGGTACAGCCATATACTCATTAAGGCACCATTTTCAAAGTCCCGACTACCTGTTTAACTCATATTATGAAATATGGCAGCCAACAGTTGTTACACGCGGCTTAGAGTCGGAATACATAACCAAAAACATAATTAAGGAGTTTGAGGCCGGCAACTTTGGCAAAGTAATAGAAATGCTTAACCAAAACTATAACAACAACTCGCTTAGCCCAAAACTTCTCCTGCTTAAAGGGTGTGCCGAAATGGAGATGAAAAACTATAATAATGCCATTAACACTTTCGGTATTTTCGAATCGAAAGATTATACCCTATACACCGAGGCAGGGCAATGGTATCAAGCTTTATGTTATTTAAAGAATAAAGATATAAGCAAGGCAAAACAGATGTTGGAAACTATTATTGCAAACAACACATCGTATGCTGACGAGGCAGCCGAACTACTTGAAAATTTGTAAGGGGGATTTAAATTGCTAAATTGTTAAACCGTTAAATTGCTGATTGTCAAGTTTTACTATGTAATTTATAAATAATAAAATTATAAGTTTGTTAGATATTTATCATTCATTTATCGGATGTTAAACTTTCAAATTTCTTTTATAAACAACCCAAAACAGAATTGACAGCGTTAATAACCCCAATATTATTGATACCGGTTTAGCATATTCTATTTTTTTGTCAAGCTTAATTGGGGTATCATCTCCTATTAAAATATAGCCAGCCCAAAAAAATGGGTGTGCATCCATACCCGAGGCACTGTTCAAATAATTACGCTTTGCAGCCGACAAACTAAACGATTTTGTGTGGTTCTCTCTTAAACCGCTATAAAAACCTTTTATTAAGTTTGCACTTGCCTCATCGGGTACCGACCAAAGGGTTACAAGCAGGCTTTTACACCCTGCCTGCAAAAAACCTCGCGTTAGCCCGATAATCCCCTCTCCTTTATTCAATTTACCAAAACCCGTATTGCATGCACTCAACACAACCAAATCGGCATTCAACTCCATATTTCCCAACTCATAGGTATTCAGTAACCCATCCTCTAACTTATCGGCATCGGGTGTAAAAATTAGTTTTGAATATAGTGGTTTTTCGTTATTGATTAATGTGTGCATGGCCAAATGCAGTATAGCATATCGCGGCGCATTATATTTAAATTGCTCTTCCGACGCCATGTTATTCATTAATAACACCCCTTTTACATGTTTAATTATCTGTTCAGCTTCTTCCTGTGCCCCTTTTAACATTCCTAACTTATCCATATCACAAAAAGACCGCAACGCAACATACCGGCTCCCCATATTTTTGCCAAGCCCATCGTATCCCGGAGCCATAACCAATATTTGGTTGCCTTTAACAAGTTTTGATAATTTTTTTTGCATATGCGACAAGGTAAGCGAATAGGTATATAATATATTATTGTTTTTTACCAAATATGGGAGTGCGGCATAATTCAAACTCGTCGATTTTGACGGCTTGGTCAGCAAAACCTCAAAAGGAATTAACGAAAGCAAATCATCGGGCACAATAAGCAATGGCTTACCCCCTATTTTATCGCTAAACGTCCCTAATAAATCATTATAAATGCCATACGACAAAGTTTCAAACTCATTTAGCTCCTTAAGGCTAAAATCAATATTATTGATGTCGGAAATCATTTGCTGAAGCCTTTTAACCGATTCTATAAAATTATTTCTGAAATAAAAATGGTTAATGTAAATAGCCCCGTCAACCACCAAAAAGGCATATATTTTTTCATTGCTTACCACATACTCCATAATAGCCTTATTGTTCGACTCCTTTAGCACAAAATTTATGTTTGGTGGTGTAACTTCATATTTTAAGCGGGCATAAGCAGGATAATCAACCTCAAGTTTTTTTTCAATTTGTGTAATTTCCGAAACCAAATCGTATAGCTTTAAATTAAGTTTGAAAATTGATGTATCAAAAACCCGCACATTTGCATTTGCCTCAAACCGTTTTGCCTCAACATTGCTCAATTGTCTGTAAAGTCCCTTTAAGTACTCAACTGTCGAGTCGGGGATACCAGATTGCCCCAAAGCAATATCTTTTTGTACTGTTCGCAATAGCGCCGACGATTTATCCATTTCGGCATATTGCAGTGCATCAAAAAGCAAACTGTCGTTTTTTATGGCTTTATGCAAACGCATAATAGCCTCGATGGTTTTTGAATAAAAATATTTATAGGCATTTTTTACCTCTATTAAATCAGCCTCAAAAATTATACCCCGCTTATACTGCTCAAACGCATTTATTGATGCTTTTGAATCGACAACCGATTTTTTTAAGTAAAAAACAGAATCGGGGTTGCCTTTTGCCATCTCACGAAAAATATATGCCCTCGATTGCAATATGCTCGGCAAAATATCAACCCTGCCAAAGTTTTTTAGTTTTGGCACATAATAATTTGAGCTGCTGTTAAAATTGGGGCAAATTAACGCCAATGCACCGTTAATGCTTTTTAATGCATTTTTATAATCACCCATAAGGCTGTACGACGATGCAATCCTCCTTTTTGCCTCGATAAGCATAATAGTATCGGTTAGCATTTTTTCTGAACATATTAGCAATGGCAGAGCCTTTTTCCTTTTTCCTAAAATAAGATAGGTTTTAGCCTTTGAATATAAAACCTTTCCATAAAATACTGAATCATTATTCCCTTCTGCAATTTTTATGGCCAAACCAAAATATTTGAATGCATTATCATATAAACCAATCCCCCTAAAGTACCTCCCTTTTAAATAATAGTAGTAAGCCAAATTGTTATGACGGGTTAATAAAACCGTATCAACAATATTCAACAGCTCTCCGGCCTCAACATACAAATGAGCTGCAATTAAATTATCAACATGTGCAAACAACAATTCAAAAAAATCATTATTGTTAATAATGTGCGTTTCTTGAGCTTTAACCAAACTATTAAAAATAGTGGCATTAAACTCTTTTTTATTTGCTGAATAATAAAAGGCATCTATTGTACGCTCAATTTGCAGGTAATTAGTATCAATTTTATCTATTTGTTTTACCAAATTATTGTTAATGCCAAAAGCATGAAATATGAAAAAAACAGATAAAAAAAGCACAAAAAAACCTCTTTTTTTGTTTATCATAATTACATTTTTGGCGTTTTTATGCATTTTTTTTCTTGTTGATTTACAAAGCTTTAACAAATAAAATAAAAAATAGTTCATTTTTGGTGATAAGATTTGCCCCCCTTTTTACATTAATTAATGAGACAAGTTAAATCTTTAAAATTATTAATTATGAAAAAATTAAATGTTAAAGCTACAAGTAAAAAAACAAATTTCAGAGTTTTTAACCAATTATCTTTAATTGAACTTGCCACAATTAAAGGGGGCAATACCGAAACTCCGCCCGAAGAAGAAGAAGATGTTGAACATCATGGATAAAAAGCAAAAAAAATATGCCTGAAACTAAAGGCTAACAATAATTTATTAAAAGTTTTTTAAGCAAATGAATAATATTAATCAGCAAAAAGTAGAAAATAGCAATGTTGGGGCTAACAAAAAATATTGGCTCAACTATACTATTGAAGCTTTAAAGCCTATAAGCACCGAAGCTACTGTTGAGCTTGCCAATACAATGGGAAAAAGCATACAACAGGCACTGCTTTTAAACAATATGCTGGTTGATTTTTTTGTTATAGGAGGTATTGCAAATAATACGCATATTGAGCTTCAAAAAACCGTTGATATATTATTGCTTTTTAAAGGGTATAAAAACAATGATGATGACAATTTAACTCCGGGCAATCCGGGTTTAGATGACATTCAACTGTTTAGGCATAATACCGAAATGTATTTAAAAAACAAATTTCCGGAGGCACAATTTGATAATTCCCTATCACTATCCTTAAAATTGTATAACCTACCTTTATCTTGTGATTTTTGCTATTACTTTGGTTATCGGCAAACAGACAAGATACAAGCCTCCGGAAATTCTTCTCAAACCAAAAGCATAAAGCTTTTTAACTCAAAATTATCGGTTTTTGAAAATTTAGAACCACTAAGCGTTACCAAAAGGCTGATGTTTAAAGACAAAAAAACAAAAGGCAATGCAATACCATTAATCAGGATTCTTAAAAATTTAAAAGCCGATGCCCCAAGCCCAATTTCGTTAACAGGTCATGACATTACCTGCATTGTTTACTCAATGGAGGATTACACGCTTACAAAACAGCCCGGACAAATAATGTTTTTATTGTTGGAGATAAGTCTGTTTTTAAAAGCACTAATTGAAGACCCGTTTTTGAAAAGAAGCTTAAAGGGGCCCGATAACTCTTTGTTAACAAAAGCCAAGAACGACACCTTATTTATTAGGGGTGTTTACGGGCTTAAAAACGAAGTTGATCTACTTATTAAAAACCTTATACAAGAGGTTGATTTATACACAAATATATATAATTATACAATTGTACAATGAACGAAATGCCCGATTTATCAAGAGATGAAGTATTTGAGAATTTTAGAAA
>CAYQPP010000110.1:0-11194 GCA_964419235.1 uncultured Bacteroidales bacterium | reverse complement strand
ACGAGGTATCAATTTTATATACAATACTGTGTTTCGCAGCAAGCCGTAAGAAACATACCTCGCCGTACAACTTTGGCAGGCGGATAAGAATTCAAGCAAACTGACGCTAAAAGAAGCCTAAATCAAGATGATTCGTTAAGCTAACACCCTAATTCATTTATATAAATTATATACCCCTCACAAGCCTTATATAAACGTCCAAATAAACTAATAGTATTAATCACTATAATACAAACCTGTATTGCCGTTAGATGGATATAAGTTCGCCCTCTGGGCAATATGTTATATGCAAAATAAATCTTGAATTGGAGCCCAAAACTAACATTTGTAACGTTTGTTCAAATCTATTAAATCATATGCATACTAATTAACTTATGTTTTAACTAATAAAATTGCTCAATATTACAAACAAAAAAAACCGACCCATTGGGTCGGTTTTTTTAATCACTTAAAACTATATTCTATTTAATTAAGTTTAAAGGTTTAGTTAATACTCCATTAGTTGAAACTATTTTAATGAAATATGATCCTGCATTAAATTCTGAAATATCAATTACTTCAAAGTTTGATGCGTTTTCAATTTGTTTCACAATTTTTCCGGTAGCATTAAATACATATACGTCAGTTCCTTCAGCATATTTTAAATTGAATACTCCCGAAGTTGGGTTTGGATAAAGCTCAATAGCATTGTTTGAACTATTATTGATACCCAATGCACCTGAAACTGAAAGATTATAAACTTGCTCAACAGTACTATTACCATCAGAAACTGTAAGGCTAATTGCAACATCTCCAACAACATCTTCAGTTGGAGTTCCTGAAACTAATGCCATACCATCACCAGTTTGCGTAATAGTTAACCATGAAGGTAATTGACCATCGTATAATAATTCAGCACCTTCTTCGTCCCAGCCTTCTACAACATAGCTGTACTCATTATTTACTGAAGCTGTTTCAACAGCAGTTGATTTAAACATAGGAGCATCGTTAACTTCGGCAACAACAACTGTAAAGTCTTGTAATACAGTATTATTTCCGTCGCCAACCAATATGCTAACTACATTGTCGCCAACATTACTTTGAAGTGGAATTCCTTGTAGTGTGGCTTGGCCATTACCTGTAACGGTAAATGTCATCCAGTTAGGAATTACCTCTGTACTAAAGTATAAGTAATCATCATCGGCATCAGTAGCTGTAATGTAATATACATAATTTGTATCTTCTTTAGCTACAGTTACAGCAGTTGATGTAAATACAGGTGCAGTATTTGAATTAACAGTAACAGTAAATGACTGTGTTGCTGTTGCACCAGATGGGTCGGTAACTGTTAAAACAATATCATCTGCGCCGGCTGCTGTTGGAGTACCAATTAGTGTGGCTTTACCGTTATTTAAATCGGTAAATATTAACCAAGCAGGAACACCGGTTGCAGTAATAGCCAATCCGTCGTTTCCATTTGCATCATTTGCAACTACATAATAAATATATTCCATGTTAATAAATGCATCCTCGCCCGGTGTTGAGGCAAATTCAGGAGCATTATTAGCATTTACATATAAGTTAAATGTTTGGAAAGTAACATTTCCGTATGGAACATCGGTAATAGCAAGTTTAATTACATTATTGCCAATATTTGTTGCGTCAGGCGTACCAGTCAAAACTAAATCGGTACCCGATGCAGTTGCTGTTATCCATGTTGGCAACATTTCGGCAGTAATTGTAATGTTATCACCCAATAAATCGTATCCACTTGCTGTATAGCTAAATGGAGCACCTTCAAATGCTACTGTAGGTGGAGTTGTTGAGAATACAGGTGCAGGGTTAGGATAAACTGAAACAACAAATGATTTTGTTACAATCATAAACCTGTTATGTGCACGTATTTCAATAGTATAATCGCCGGGTTCTGCTTCAGATACATCGCCTGCAATAGTTGCAGTACCATCACCATTATCATTAAAGCTTAACCATTGTGGCATTACAACTTCTTCAATAAATATTGTGCCATAGGTATTAAGATTTTTAGTTAATACCGTACGGTTAAATTGCTGTCCTTGGTAAACATCTTCATTTTCAACCGATATAGCAACAAATTCAGGTGCCTCATTAGCGGTAAAGTTAATTACCATATCTAAGTACCCTTTGTCGTCAACTTCATTATATAATGATTTTTCGCTTCCACGAACAAACCCAAGTTTGTCTTGGTCTCTATCAGAACGCAATACTTCTACAATTTCATTTTCTACAATTTGATTAACCATAACTGCATAGTATCCAGCTTCAAGCTCAATTGGTTCTTCAAAAACAATTTCAAGGTTAGCTGCTGTAACAAGATCTGTCGGGGCTCCAGCATAATTTTTTGTGGTTGTTGCTATAATCTTTCCGGTAACAGCATCGGCAGTTTCAAGTTTAATTACCGAAACGCTAAAGTGTGAACCTGCAGTTGCAAAATTAACAGTTATTTTCTCTAACATATCATTAACTGCTAATGGGTAAACAGTACCTAAACCATCATATTGTTCCAAAGTCTCCTCTGTTACACTATTGCCTTTATCCCTGTTCATTGCATTGTTTGCTACGTCAATAGTTTTGTTGTCGCTATTGTTTCCAACATTATCATCAACATCTAATGTTGCAGTTAATGTGTAGCCTGTCATTATGCCTGAATCGGGAACAAAAGTAAACTGCTTCCAAACGGTATCGCTTGTGGCAAATGTAGCATCATTAATAGCAAACTCCTCATAGTATCCCTGTAGTGGGAAACTCAATGCATAAGATGCATCTTCGGGTATGCTTTGTCCATAGTTAATAAGCTGTACATCGTAAGTTAAACCTGTTGTCCAGTTAAAGTGTTGTGTTGGGATACTTGTAAAATCAGTATGTACGAATATATCAACATCAACCTCATTATTTCCTAATACAGAGAATTCTTTAATCTCAAACTTATTGTTGGCTGAAGTTTCAACGTTCTTGCTCTCATAAACAAAAGCAAAATATATAACTTTACCTGCATAAGCATCGAGGTTAAGTACAGAGTTGTACCAGAAATTACCTTTGTAACCCCATTTTGCACCTTCGTAAATACCATCGGTAACAGGAGCCAATAATGATGCATCGTCCTCTTTCCAGATAGGAGCCGACCATGTGTCGCCATTATCTGTTGAAACAACTAATTTAACGTCGGCATAATTTGCACCACCGTCAGTATCTTCAGTTCCAAGCGATCCGGCAATACCTCCAATAAAATATTTTGAATCGGCTGTATGCGTACCGGCTTTCCACTTAAACTCTAACCTGTACGATTCGCCAACGGCTTTTGAAGCAGCAGGAATTTTTATAGGGGTTGAAACCAACCACTCTTCTTGCTCTTTGCCAACCTCTCCATTAATGCTTGCAAGAGTTTTTGTGCGTGTCCAATTTTCTGTTGTACCTTCGCCAAGTTCATCATCAATTTGAGTAAACTGCCTAAAATCGGCATTGTAATCAGGCTCAAAGTATGCCAATTCAGACACTACTTCAATATCAAAATCATAACTGGTTTGTGCGCCTTTTTCATCTTCAACAACAACTGTAACATTAGTTGTACCAAGGTCGTCGTTGTCAGGTTTACCTGAAAGAATTAAGGTATCGCCTTTGCTGTCATTAAAATTCATCCATCCGGCTAACCACTCAGGACTAAGTATCCTTGCATCTGCTGGCCATGATAAATCGTCGCCATTTTCATCGGTAGCTACAATTGTAATTGTTACCGAATCTTGTGTGGCTGGGTCAACTGCTGCAACAACAACCCTATTGTTAGGGAATTCTGTTGTAATTTCAGGTGCAGCGTTAGGTACTATACCAACTTTAATATAAATATTCTCTTCAAGGTTATCATTATAAAGAGCATCGGCATTACCTCTAACTATCTGTCCTTCAAATGTATCTTCGGTTGCAATAAGAACGTTAGTATTATCGGTAAGGTTAATCATAAAGGCATAATAGTTGCCACCTTCAAGTTTAACACCAACTTCAAATTCATAATCGGCATCACCTGTATTTTCAATTACAACCCTTTTTGATGTAAATACCTTTGTGCCTGTTGCATCATTAGGCTCATCAAGTTTTATAATTGTTAAATAGGCTTCGGTTTCAGCACCCGAACTTAGTGCAGCAGTAACTTTTGTTACAACATCGCTGTTGGCAAATTCAAATACCGAACCTACCGAACCTGATGTGCCGTCATTAATGCTTAATGGTGTTGTATAATCAGCTGCCACAGTAGTGTCAACTTTTGTATATACATTGTTAGTTACATAAAACTTTTTAGAATCGTTATAATTGATACCATTTACATTTAAACTATAACCAACATTATAAGTAGTACCTGTCTCAACAGTTAATCCACCGGTATAATCGGCACCAAAGTGAGTAACTTCCCAAAATTTATTTCCGCTTGTCCAGCTATCGTCAGTTACGGCAGTATAGCCAAATGCATTACCATTAACAGTAACGTTAAATTGTCCGTCGGGGAATGAAGTTAAACCGTAGTTGTAAATAATTGAACCAAAATTTACAGGGTTGTCTAATTGCGAAATAGGAATATTGTAATAATCAATAAAATAATCTCCATCTGTTTTATCAACTGATAGTGGCATTGTGCCATCCATTTCAAATTCAGGATTAACTGTTTGCATTACATAGAAATTATCTAAGTAAAATTTGCCAGCTCCGGTATTTATAGTTGAATAATTAAAGCGTATCAATAAATTTCCGGTGCCGGTTAAGTAACTTGAAATGTCAACAGAAGATGCATACCAAATTAACCCATTAGCCATATAAGCATCATAATCAACCCAAGCATTAGTTATTAAATTACCATTATAATTTCTATCTGCATTACTTGTAGTTTCATTAAGGGTTTCTTCATTGTCTTCCCACCAAACTTCTGTCCAGCTTGAACCTACATTTGTACTAATTTCAACTACAAAGTCTCCATAATTATATAATGCGCCTGTTATGTTAGGGTCTGTTTCGTTACCGGCATTTTTTTCAGATTCGGTTGCCCACTCAAAATTAACCATATATGCTGCACCTACATTAGGTACATCATAAGCTATTGCATCGGTAGTCATTGAAACATCCATAACGTCAATGTCGGCATCGGGTGTAAATACTGCAAAATAGTCATGGTTTAAATCAGATGCTGCATTTTTTAAAATAGCGCCATCAAATCCGGCGGTGTCAATTGCCCAGTTATCGGGTTGTACTTGCCAAAAACCTTCGGCTGTAATAATATTATACTTGTCGTATAATGGTGAAATTACACTATCGGGTTGTACGGTTGTGGTTAAATCTAAATATTCAGCATCGCCACTTATTGCTGTTTCATCAAAAACAAGCTCAAAGGTAAAATGCTGCAAATAAAAGTCAACACTACCGGCAGGCGTATTAGCAAACTCAAATACAAACTGCATTGAATCTCCTGGGTTATAATGGGTTCCCTTAATTAACGTAGCTAGTAATTGGTGCAAATCAGCATCGTTATTTATATTATATGACAAATCAATAGGATTGTTTAATGTAACCCAGTCGTCTTGTGTTGTAACATATAATCGAACGCCATCGCCCCACCTACTTAAGTAAGAATAAAAATCAACTGTTACATCAAAATCGGTATATTCAACATCGGGAACAGCAATTTTTGGTGTTTTTAATAATACTGTTTGAGCTTCATCGGTATCTTCGCCAACTTTACAAAGTGATTCATGCTGCCATGTTTGGGTGGCATTTGAACCCGATTGCGAAACTATTGTCCAACCGTTAAAGCCTGTCTCAAATTTGTATTCTGTTAAGTCTTCCCATCCTGTAGGAAAGGTTGGGGTATTATCGCCAGCACTATCAACCTGAATAACAAAATTGTCAACAGTTAAATCCATTTCGCTGCCATCGGCAAAAAACCTAAAAGCAAATTTTACATCGCCTGTAGTAGCAGGGGGAGTTACGGATTGTCCAGCTATTGTTATCCAAGTATCCGCAGTAGCATCAGCTTTTGGCCAAACCAAAGCTGCATTAGCATCAGTTGGATCCCAAGTTGTTCCATCGTACGATACCAACACTTCTAAATCGCCGGCAACTACATTATTGCCATATTGAGCATATTTGAAACCAATTTGATAAGTGTAGTTTTGATCTAATTCAATATTTGGCGATGTTAAATACTCATTTAATTGTACTGTATCGCTTGAAATGATAGGATATCCTGACTGTGTCCAAGTTTTTGCGTCAGGAGTTGCTGAACCATCAACTGTCCAGCCTGTCGGCGTAAATGAGTTAAAATCTTCATCGATTAAAACCCTGTCTTGGGCAAACCCAAACAGACTTAGTCCGACTATAAAAATTGATAAAATATATTTTTTCATCTTATTCATTTTTTTAATTATTATAAGGGTTAATTATTCTTCAATAGTACGTTTACCTGTTCCCAAGTAAATATCTTTTATGTATGATTTACCTGCGTAAACATCAAAAGAATGAAGGGCTGAGCCAGTTGGTATAAAGGTAATGTCTATTCCATTTCCAACAGGAGTGTTCTTGCCAAGATAGCCTGTTCCGTTGTTTGTCATTACCACTTTGGAAACAGAACCATCAACTATTACGGCAGTACCTGTTGCACCTGCTCCCATTCCGGGAACCGAAGCATAAAATGTTACGGTTGGGGCTTCAGAATATCCTTGTCCGCCATCTTCAACATCGACACCAGTAATGTATCCATCGTCATTTATCTCTACAATGCCTTTTGCAATTTCAAGCTCGTTAGGAACTTTTATCTCAATACGTGGTGCATAGTAGTATCCTGTACCGGGGTTTGTAATTGTAATTTCGGTAACACGTCCGTCAACAACCACAGCTGTTGCCTCGGCATCAATATAGCTGCCTGTTTCAACTACAGCTCCATGTCCATCTAATCTAATAAATTTAACCTGAGGTACAGTAGTATAACCGGCACCGGGATTACCTATTTCAATAAACGAAATTTTACCCGATTGTGGATATGCGTGTGTTCCAAAAGCTGCACCAGCTTCAACGGTTACAAATTCAATATTATAATTATTGGCATTATCATTAAGTTCTGTAATTTCATCAAATGTAATGCCTGTGATTGCTCCATTTGCTACGGTAGCATTTAATGTTTCAATCCTATTGCCATTTTGCCTCAAATATACGCTTGGTGGAGCAAGGTATCCCATACCTGCTTCGTCTATTGTAACATCGTTTAATACACCTCCTCCGAGTGCGGGAGAGAATACAGCTTGAGTTAAGCAGCCTTCGGGAGGAGTAACAATAGTAACAACAATGTCGTTAACATCTACATAACCCGAACCTCCTTCAACAGCTTCAACCTCTTTTACAAAGAATAAAATTTCTGCAACGGCTGCTGCATCGGTTCCATAGCCGCATTTAGGTGTAATGGTTACGGCAGGCGGTGTTTGATAATCATTGCCACCACTGGTAACATTGATATGATCGACTTTCATGTCGGGACGAACTGTAACATCATTATCAGTATTTATAGGATTACCATCAATTGAAACGGTAGGTTCGTTTGTATATTCGTCTCCAATATTTTCTTGATAAACGATATTATATCCTGAACCGGGGTTGGTTAAGGTAATATTTGAAATTGGGAAAACCCTTACAACCTCGTCAACAACAGGGGCAGTTCCGCCTGCAGGTGGATTCGAGATTTCAATTGTTGGATCAGATGTATATCCGCTACCTTTTTCTAAAATAGAGATAGATATGCTGCCATCGGCTGTATTAAGTGTAGCTTCGGCAACAGCACCTGCGCCACCACCACCTACAATTAAAACAGTAGGAGCCTCGGCATATCCCAAGCCACTATTTGAAAGTATTATATTATCGATACTACCACTATTTGAGAGTTGAACAACAGCAGTTGCTCCACTACCTGTTAATCCTGCACCCGGTGTTTCAATAATAACATCAGGAACAGTTTCAAATAGGTGGTTGTCAATATAATTTTCAGATAAGGTAATAGAGTATATTGAGTTAAATTCCGTCATGAAGGCTGAGGCTGTTGCAAGAATACCATCAGCTCTTTCGATTATTACGTTTGGTGGGCAAACATAGCCTGAACCCATATTGGTAACCTCAATATTGCTAACATAACCCGACATTAAAGCTTTGGCTGTTGCCCCCGAGCCTGAGCTTGAGGTAATAACCACATCAGGAGTCGATTGGTAACCATCGCCACCATTAACACGATTGTAACCTGTTATTCCATATGATATAACCGGAGTTGCAGCGGCAGGTGTTTCAACAAATGATTCAACAATCACACTAGCGTTAGAATATCCTTTACCGGGGTTTGTAATCTCAACCGATGTTACTTTGCCCTCAGATATATATGCAACAACTTCTGCATCTTCACCATCGCCATCAATAGTAAGTTTTGGTGGTTGGGTATAACCACTACCTTGGTTTGTTATAATAACTGATGCAATACCCGATTCACCAATAATAGCTGTTGCGGTTGCATCTTCAATAGGTTGTTGAGTAACAACACCTGTTGGTACGCTAAATTCAACATAAGCAGCCCTAACAAATGGTATATTGCTTACTACATTATTAGTATTAAAAATAGTGCGGATTGTTTGCACACCATGTACAGGTTGGTTATTTACTGTATTCATTAATAGTTGTTGGTCAACAGCTACGTCAGAAATTTCCATTTTAATTGGCAGTCCATCAGCAGCCGAGGGCATTTCAATTGAATAAGCTCCTGCAGCATCGGTAACAGCCGATTTCACTAAGTCAGCATATGCTATTTGCACTATTTTAGCATGATACTCACCAAATGATTCATCCCAAATGTCTTCAAAATAATTTTTCTTGAAATCATCATTGTCCACATCCAACATGGCAATTACTGTAACTCCTGAAGCAATTTCAGGTTCAGTATTTGTTAAGTCGGTTTCGTAAGTTAACTCTCCCGAAATTGTAGATGTGTTTTCGCCAAGCGAAAATACAGGTACCATTGTGGCTGCATGCCTCAATACATCGTAATAAGAATTTACGCCTGGGTCGTTTTCGGGTGTGATTTGAGCAATAAAATTCACCGTTGTATAGTCGGTGGCCCTTACATTAACATTAATAGTACCTACACGTAAGTCGTGAAAAACCGCAATTCCACTCTCATCGGTAGTTTTAGTTAATACTACGCCATGCTGTGAGACTGATACGGTTGCTCCCGCCAGCATTTCAATTGTTTCGGCAGATTTTTGTCCGCCAACAAATCCCGTGCTTCCATCAACGGGAATTACACTCACGCTATATTGGATTATTCCGCCAATGTTGTTTAGTGAGTCTCTTGCATGATCAATAGAGTCCTGGTGACTAATTATGTCTTTTTGAGCTTGTGTTGCATTTTTTTCAGTAAACTCATCTTTAGTACATGAAAAAACAAACACGAGGGCTAAAAAGACCCCAGAAATGAAAATTTTCTTCATAATGTTCTGTATTTTGGGTTAAAATTTAAAAAGGCTAAGATAGTTGTATTTTTTTGTATTTTAATCAGATAATTATATTTTTTTTAAATAATAATATTTTTAATCGTTCAATATTATTGTAAATAACTGAGGTTCAAAATATAATGTTTAATTAAAAGAGGTTTTTTTTTATTAAAAAAATAAATTTTAGATAAAATTGAGAAATTAATTGATTTATACTTATTTTTATATTTATTTTGTTATTTGAATTTCGACTAATTTATTTAATTAAGACCCAATATGAGAAAATTAACTATTTTAACAGTATTATGTGCGTTTGCAATTATCAATACAATAAATGCACAAGACATGAAATTTGGTGTAAAGGGAAGTTTTTTAACAAGTACCATTTCTACCAGCAATGATGGTTTCAGTAAACTTAAACCCGGTTATGATGTTGGCGCTTATTTTCAGTATAACGTAATGGATATGCTTGGCGTTTCAATTGAGCCTGTATTTGCAATAAAAGGTGCAAATGATATCGATCCGTTATACATATATGATCAGTATTCGCCAAAATTATGGGATCCGGTTGCGGGAGAATCTATTAAGTATGAACAACACGATTTAGCATTATCGGTAATTGAGGTACCAATATTGGCACAATTTAATTTTGAGTTTGGTGGTGCCACAATGAGGGTATTTGCAGGTCCTTCGTTTGATTTTATTACTAGCGCAAATCATATTTCATATCGCGAAAGCGCCTCGGCAGGTGATGATTTTGTTAATGATATAAAAGCAGAATCGGATGTAACTGAAAGGTTTGTATATGCTAATTATACCGCAGTAGTAGGTGTAGGATTTGACATTGAGATGGATCCTGTTGATTTAAGAATTGACTTGAAATATCAACATGGATTTAGTAACATTAATAATGTTGAAAATAAACCGGCCATATATACTAGAGGATTTGGCATATCAGTAGGAATAGGATTGGATAAATTAATTTTGAACAATTAATTGTTTATTCAACAATTCCAAAATTTACTTATTTACTTATTTTGTTTATAGTTTAAGTGAAGTTGTGCTAATAAGTAAAAAGTTTACAGTTAAACATTTTTAATTCATATGTTTATGAAAAGAATATTAATATATATACTCTCGTTTTTTATGGTATTTAATGCTTGTAAAAAAGACGAAGAGATAAAAGTACAATACGGAAATATTTTAGGTGTTTTACAAACCAAAGATAATGATAAAGTATCAAATGCATCGGTTACCTTAAGCCAAAATGGCGATGTGATTAAGCAGGCTATAACAGATAAAGATGGCAAGTTTACTTTTGAGAAAGTTCCTGAGGGAGCTTATCAATTGGCAGCTTTTCATTCAGTTTTAAAAGAATCAGAGGTTTTCGATTATGAAGTAAAAGGCAATACCGATCACGAGCTAACGTTTGTGTTCTACCCTTCTATTTCTATTAAAGGCACACTTATTGATGAAAACAATGCTCCCATAACATACGTTATTGTTAACTTAGAGTATGTTAGCAATAAAAAATCGGCTAAAGTTAATGAGATTACATTAACCGATGATAAAGGGAAATTCTATTTTTTTGGGCTTGACCCCGGTGTTTATAATGTTATTTTTATTTCGCAGCTATGGGAAAAAGCAGATATATTGGTTAGAGTTGAAGATGGTAAGGA
>CAYQPP010000109.1:0-11203 GCA_964419235.1 uncultured Bacteroidales bacterium | reverse complement strand
AGGTAGATATTTTTGAGGATAGCGTAGGGTTGTGTCGTTATTTTTCAAGCTCTATATTAAAAACTTTTCCGTCAATAGCCAACTCTGTGTTTTTAAATTCATTGCGGGCTTCGTTTTGCAGTATGTCTAATGTTTTATATCGGTTTGAGAAATGTCCCAGTACGAGCTTTTTTACTTGAGCCTGTTTGGCAATTTCGGCAGCTTGTTTTGCGGTGGAGTGGCCGTTATCTTTTGCGCGTTTTTTATCTTTATCGGCATAAGTTGCTTCGTGGTAAAGCAAATCAACACCATGTATTATTGGTATAATTGCCGGTTTTTTTGCGGTGTCGGAAACAAATGCGTAGGAGCGGGGCTTGGGTGGGTTGTTGGTTAAATGTTTGTTTGTGTAAACTTTGCCATCCTCATTGGTGTAGTCGGCTCCCTCTTTTATCGATTGAAGGTTTTTGATAGGGATGTTAAGCTCTTTTATAACATCGCCTTTTAAATTCTGCAACCTTGGTTTTTCTTTAAAAAGGAAACCGCACGTTGGCACCCTGTGGCGCAGCGGAAACGATTCAACAATTACTTTATCGTCTTCAAATATTACCTCTTTTCCATTATAGTGCAATGCATTAAAAACAATTTCATATTCGATGCCCCTATCCATAGTTTGAAGAAATGCGTCGATAAGCGATTTTAGCTTGAACGGACCATAAATATGTAAAGGTGTTTTGCGGCCGAGCATGTTCATGGTAAGTATTAGCCCAAAAATGCCGAGAAAATGGTCGCCGTGCAGGTGGCTGATAAAAATGTGGTTTATGCGCAGCATTTTTATTTTGTAGCGGCGTAACTGTATTTGCGTACCTTCGCCGCAATCAATTAAAAAAAAACGCTCAAGTACATTTAGTGCCTGAGCGGTTGAAAAACGTGAGGGAGTAGGTAAAGCAGAGCTACTCCCTAATATTGTTACAGAAAAGGTCATTACTCCCCTTCTTTGGTAATTATTTTTGCGGCTTCATCAATATTGGTTGTAATATTAAGTACCGTATCTAATTGCGATATGGTAATTAAACGCTCAACAGCAGTTTGTAAACCCGACAGCACAAAAGTACCGTTGGCATTTTTACATAATCTGTTTGCTACCAAAATTGCCGATAACCCCGATGAGTCACAATAGCGACAATTACTTAAATCAAGTATTATATTTTTTTCACCATTACCTGCAATTAAAACCAACTCTGATTTTAACGATGGTGCAATGTGCGTATCAAGTTTGTCAATCATAACTTGAATTTGCGTATAACTATCTAACTTTTCTATTTTGAACTCCATGAACAGAATATTTTACATGGTTAATATTTCTTTTTTACCAAATGTAATAAAACTATTTCTCATTTTTAAATAAAACCCTTTACTTTTTTTTATAATAATTATTTCATGTTGTATTCTGTTAGCTTTGTGTGGTATGTTAAAGTACTTAATTTTAGCAAATTAAATCAAAAGTTTGCTTAAAATGATTATAAATAGGTTATGTAAATAAAATATTGAAATAAATGCATATGTGGTAAATTTGCCATAAAAAAACCCATCAAAATTATTTTTGATGGGTTTTTGAGTATTATTAAAGAATTGATTATTCTTTTTCTTCAGATTTTGGTTCTTCTTTTTTAGTAGCCTTTTTGGTAGCTTTTTTAGGTTCATCCTTTACAGCTTCCTCTTTTTTAGTAGCCTTTTTAGCTTCCTTTTTAGGTTCATCCTTTACAGATTCCTCTTTTTTAGTAGCTTTTTTAGCTTCCTTTTTAGGCTCTTCTTTTACAGCTTCCTCTTTTTTGGCAGCTTTTTTAGGTTCGGCCTTTTTGGCTGCTTTTTTAGGCTCCTCTTTTTTATCGTCCTCTTTTTCAACAGCTTTTTTAGTTTCCTTTTTAGGCTCTTCCTTTACGGCTTCCTCTTTTTTGGCAGCTTTTTTAGGTTCTTCTTTTTTAGGTTTTTCCGAAGATTCCATTTTTGATTTAAGGTCTGCTAAAGCGGCAATATCACCCAAGGTTGTTTTCTCTAAATTATCAACAAGCTTTTTCTGTGATTTTTTGTTTGCTTTTGACGAGCTTGCTTTTTTATCTCTATTTTCGGCCCTTTGAACATCTTCAAATACTCGCGAGTGGCTTACGATAATTTTTTTAGCGTCTTTATTGAATTCAATTACTTTGAATTGCAATTTCTCATCTAATTTAGCAGGTGTTCCGTCTTCTTTAACCATGTGCTTAGGAGTACAGAACCCTTCAATACCGTAAGGAAGTGAAATAATACCGCCTTTATCGGCTAGTTCAACAATTGTTCCTTCGTGTATAGAATCAACATGGAATATTGTTTCAAACACCTCCCATGGGTTCTCTTCTAATTGCTTATGGCCTAAGCGTAACCTACGGTTGTCTTTATCAACTTCTAATACCTGAACGTCAATTTCGGCACCAATAGTTGTATATTCAGCAGGGTGCTTAATTTTCTTTGTCCACGATAAGTCTGATATATGTATTAACCCGTCAACACCTTCTTCAATCTCTACAAAAATACCAAAGTTGGTAAAGTTGCGGACTTTTGCAGTCTGTTTTGAGCCAACAGTGTATGTTGTGTCAATTTTTTCCCAAGGATCGGTTTTTAGCTGTTTCATGCCAAGTGACATTTTTCTTTCATCACGGTCAAGTGTTAAAATAACAGCGTCAACCTCGTCGCCAACTTTTAAGAATTCGTTGGCACTGCGTAGGTGCTGCGACCATGACATTTCAGAAACGTGTATAAGTCCTTCAACGCCTGTTGCAATTTCAACAAATGCGCCATAATCGGCTATAACAACAACTTTTCCTTTAATTTTGTCGCCAACTTTTAAATTCTCGTCTAATGCATCCCATGGGTGAGGAGTAAGTTGTTTTAAACCAAGAGCAATACGTTTTTTGTCGTTGTCAAAATCAAGTATTACTACATTTAGTTTTTGGTCTAACTGCACAATCTCTTCTGGGTGCGATATGCGTCCCCATGAAAGGTCGGTAATGTGTATAAGTCCGTCAACACCGCCAAGGTCGATAAATACACCGTACGATGTAATATTTTTAACAGTTCCTTCAAGAACTTGTCCTTTTTCAAGTTTGGCAATAATCTCTTTTTTCTGAAGCTCAAGCTCGGCTTCGATAAGGGCTTTATGCGAAACTACTACGTTTTTAAATTCGTGGTTGATTTTAACAACTTTGAATTCCATAGTTTTGCCAACAAATATATCGTAATCGCGGATAGGCTTCACGTCGATTTGTGAACCCGGAAGGAATGCTTCGATGCCAAATACATCTACAATCATACCGCCTTTAGTACGACATTTGATAAATCCTTTAATAATTTCGTCTTGTTCAAGCGATTGGTTAACCCTATCCCATGAGCGGAGTGCTCGTGCTTTTTTGTGCGAAAGGGTAAGTTGCCCGTTGCGGTCTTCTTGGCTTTCAACAAAAACCTCTACGGTGTCGCCAATTTTCAGGTCGGCATTGTAGCGAAATTCGTTCATGTTAATAACGCCTTCCGATTTGTAGCCTATGTTAACAAGGGCTTCGCGCTTGTTCATGGCAACTACTGTTCCATCAATAACCTCGTTTTCGGTAATTGATGATAATGTTTTTTCGTATAGCGATTCCATCTCTTTGCGGTCGCTACTCTCTTCAACCTCGTCGTTTTCGTAAGCATCCCAATCAAACTCTTCAGTATTGGTCTCTTTTTTTTCTGCTTCAACTTTTACGGGCTCTTCAACTTTTACGGGCTCTTCAACTTTGGCCTCTACTTCAACAGCTTTTTCTTGCTCTTGGGGCACTTCTTTTTGTTCATTTTCGTTAGCCTGAACAGCTTCCTGCTCTTGAGGCACTTCGTTTTGCTCGTCTTGAGCTTTTAATTCTTCGTTATTTTCCATCTTAATTCAATAAAAATTAATAAGTTAGACATTATATTTTGATAAAATGAGCCGCAAAATAACATCTTTTGGATTAGAATGGCAAATAATTGAGGGTGTTTTTTAATTTTGGAAGTAAGTTGGTATATAAAATATATGGTATTGCCTATTTAAATATGACATAAAGCATAATCTCATATTTTTGTTATCAATTATAATTATATGAGCAATACAATAAGTTTAAAACAAATTTAGCGGAAAAGTATTTAATGATATAAAAACTTTCCGCTAAATATGATAATTGAAAAAGTAATAAATAAATATATTAATAGTAAATAATAGGCTTTTATGCTAATTGAAATTACAGTTTAGCCTTTTCTCGTGATATTTCAAGCATTGTGTTGAGGGTTTTTGTTAAATCTTTTTCATATTTATTTACCATATCTGTTGTCAATTTGTTTCCTGCCACCCAGTAATTTTCTCCTTCTTCATCTTTTTTAATAATGAAAGTAAGGGTTTTTACTCTCTTTTTATGAGTAAGCCTAAGAATAATTTTTTCTTGCGAAAGTAATCTTAGTGAAGTTTTACCGTCTGCAATTGAATTTCCGCCACGAATTGTGCTAAAATTTTCAACAATTTCATTAAATAATGATTCGTATGATGTTGGCAAAAACTGAGCATTTATTGTAGTACTAATAAAAAGTGTGCTTACTAAAGTTAAGGTTTTAAAAAAGTTTTTCATAGTTTTAAAATTATTTATAGTTAAATTAAATTCAAAGCTACAAAATATAATTTTCATTTTAAAGATTATATTCGCGATTGAATATTTATTATAATAATACTTATCTTTGGCAACAAGCAGATAATAATTTATATAATAGTTTAATGAAAAGAATTCTTGTAACCGGAGGTGCCGGTTTTGTGGGCTCACATTTGTGTGAGCGGTTGCTAAACGAAGGCAATCAAGTAATATGCTTAGATAATTTTTTTACAGGCGATATAAGAAATATTATTCATTTAATGGATAATCATTTTTTTGAATTGGTACGTCATGATGTTACTGTGTCATATCTTTCCGAGGTTGACCGCATATATAATTTAGCATGTCCTGCATCGCCGGTTCATTACCAATATAACCCAATAAAAACTACTAAAACATCGGTAATGGGAGCTATTAATATGCTGGGCTTAGCCAAGCGTGTTAAGGCTCGTATTTTGCAAGCATCAACAAGTGAGGTATATGGCGATCCAGAGGTGCATCCTCAAACCGAAAGCTATTGGGGGCATGTAAATCCTATTGGGATACGCTCGTGTTACGATGAGGGAAAGCGTTGTGCCGAAACCCTGTTTATGGATTACCATAATCAGAACAAAGTTGATATTAGGATAGTACGCATTTTTAATACTTATGGTCCGCATATGCATCCAAACGATGGTAGGGTGGTTTCAAATTTTATTATACAAGCTCTTCAAAACAGAGATATTACTGTTTATGGTGATGGTTTGCAAACGCGTAGTTTTCAGTATGTTGACGATTTGGTTGAAGGTATGATTAGGATGATGAATACCGAGAATTTTATTGGTCCGGTAAATATTGGTAACCCAAATGAATTTACAATTTTAGAATTGGCAAAAAAGGTAATTGAGTTAACAAATTCAAAATCGAAAATAATATATATGCCAATGCCACAGGACGATCCTACCCAGCGGAAGCCAGATATTTCGCTTGCCAAACAAAAACTGAACAATTGGGAGCCAAAAATTGAACTTGATGATGGGCTGGTAAAAACAATTGACTATTTTAAAAAGCTTATAAAAACTAATGACGAAAGGTTTTTGTAATAATTTTATCTTATACATGAAAATAATAAAAACAAAAATTGAAGGTTTACTGATTATCGAACCGAGGGTATTTAAGGATGATAGAGGATATTTTTTTGAGAGCTATCATAACGAACGATATAAAAAAGAAGGTATAGTAGCCGATTTTATTCAAGATAACGAAGCATTCTCAACCTATGGCGTTGTGCGTGGTTTGCATTACCAGTTGGGGCCTTTTAGCCAAGCAAAGCTTGTTAGGGTAATAAAAGGCAGGGTTTTAGATGTAGCTGTCGATTTACGAAAAAACTCGCCCACTTTTGGTGAGTGGGTTGCAGTTGAGCTGAACGAAGATGATAAAATACAGTTTTTTGTGCCACGTGGTTTTGCTCATGGTTATTCGGTACTATCTGAAACAGCAATTTTTGCCTATAAATGCGATAATGTTTATAACCCCGAAAGTGAACGCGGTATAAAGTTAAATGATACTAAGCTTAATATCGACTGGAAAATACCTTTTGAAAAACAGGTTATTTCATCAAAAGACAAAATTTTGCCTAAATTTGATAATGCTGAAATGAATTTTTAGATATGAAAAATGCAATTAAGATATTAGTTACAGGTGCTAATGGTCAACTGGGGAGTGAGTTGCAGTATTTATCAAACCAGTATCCAAATTACGAGTTTATATTTACCGATGTTGATACCCTTGATATTACCAAATCGGGTAATGCCGAAAAATTTGTTGAAGATAACCCTGTTGATTTTATTATTAATTGTGCGGCCTACACAGCTGTTGACAAAGCCGAAGAGGACAGGGATAACGCATTCTTGATAAATACTGTTGCCGTTGATTATTTGGTTGATGCCGCAGCAAAATCAAATGCCTGCCTTATCCATATCTCAACCGATTATGTTTTTGACGGCTCTGAGAATATCCCGTATGACGAAGAGTCGCCTACTTTTCCAAAAACACTGTATGGCGACACAAAAAACGAAGGCGAAAAACTGGTTCTTTATGCCGATATTAATGCACTTATTATTCGCACATCGTGGCTTTATTCAACCTTTGGAAATAATTTTGTAAAAACAATGTTGCGCCTTGGCAACGATAAAGATGAAATTGGTGTGGTGTCTGACCAAATTGGAACACCAACCTACGCACGCGACTTGGCAAAGGCTATATTGGATATTATAAGCAAGCTGAAAATAGATAATGATAATAATACACAAGAGATTTACCATTACACCAACGAAGGTGTAGCAAGTTGGTACGATTTTGCTTGTGAGATATTCCGCTACGAGAATATAAATTGTAAAGTAAAATCTATCGGCACAAGCCAATTCCCAACTTTGGCAAAACGCCCCCCATACTCAGTATTAGATAAATCCAAAATAAAAAAAGATTTTAACATTGAGATACCTTATTGGGTTGACAGCCTTTGGGATATGCTTAACGAAATGAGAGGGCAAAAGTAGAAAGATTGTTGTTGGATTTAATAAAAAAATAAAATATGAATACCGATATATTGACCGAAGTAAAAAACAGGGCACAAAAGTGGCTTGACGGAAATTTTGATAACGAGACTAAAAGCCAAGTAAAACATCTGCTTGAGAATGACGAGCCGGAGCTTATAGAATCGTTTTACCGCAATTTGGAGTTTGGTACAGGCGGCTTGCGCGGAATTATGGGTGTAGGCACTAACCGTATGAATATATATACCGTAGGCATGACAACTCAAGGCCTATGCAATTATTTGTTAAAGCAGTTTCCTGACCAAGATGTAAGCATGGCATTTGCCTACGATTGCAGGAATAACGGCAAACTGTTTTGCGAAACCGCAGCCCAAATTTGTATTGCAAATGGCATTAAGGTTTACCTGTTCGATGCGTTGCGTCCCACACCTGAGCTGTCGTTTGCCATAAGACACCTTGGTTGCAAAAGTGGTGTTGTTGTTACGGCATCGCATAATCCTAAAGAGTATAACGGATATAAAGTTTATTGGGAAGATGGCGGCCAGATTATTGCCCCGCACGATAAAAATATTATTGACGAGGTTCAGAAAATTGAGTCGGTTGACGAAGTAAAGTGGAATGGTAATAAGGATGAGATTATTACGATAGGAAAAGATATTGACACAATTTATATTGATGCGGTAAAAGGGTTAAGCCTTTCGCCCGAAATTATTAAAAGGCAAAAAAGCCTAAAAATAGTTTACACCCCTATTCATGGTACAGGCGTAAATTTGGTTCCGGCAGCCCTTAAATCAATAGGTTTTGATAATATTATAAGTGTGCCTGAGCAAAATATTACCGATGGGAATTTCCCGACAGTAAAATCGCCCAACCCCGAAGAGCCGGCAGCCCTTAACATGGCTATCGAAAAAGCTAAAGAAACTAATGCCGATATTGTTATGGCAACCGACCCCGATGCCGATAGGGTTGGTATTGCGGTAAAAAACAACAATGGAGAATTTGAGCTTTTAAATGGTAACCAGACAGGTACTTTGTTAATAAATTATCTGATTACCAAATGGAAAGAAAAAGGGTTGTTAAAAGGTAAAGAGTACATTGTAAAAACCATTGTTACTACCGAACTGATTGCCGATATGGCCAGAGCCGAAAATATTGAATATTTTGATGTGCTTACCGGCTTTAAATTTATTGCTGATATAATAAAAAAGAACGAAGGCAAAAAGAGGTTTATTGGCGGTGGCGAGGAGAGCTATGGCTATTTGGCAGGCGAATTTGTGCGCGATAAAGATGCAGTTATGGCATGTATGCTTATTGCAGAGGCGGCAGCATGGGCAGCCGACCAAAATAAATCGGTGTTTGATATTCTTGCCGATATTTACATGAAACATGGTTTTTATCGTGAGAAACTTGTTAATTTGGTAAAAAAGGGAAAGTCGGGGGCCGAGGATATCCAAAAAATGATGGACGGTTTTAGAAATAACCCGCCTATTGAAATTAACGGTTCGGCAGTTATAAAAATCAAAGATTATTTATCTCAAAAGGAGATTGATATAGTGTTGGGAGAGGAGTGTAGGATAGATTTGCCAAAATCAAACGTATTACAGTTTTTTACCGCCGACGGCACTAAGGTATCAGTGCGCCCATCGGGCACCGAGCCTAAAATTAAGTTTTATATTGGCACAAAAAGCGAACTAAAAAACCACGATGAATATAAAACTGTTGAAAATAGCCTCGACAAAAAACTCAATGCCATAAGTAAAAGCTTAGGGATATAAACATTAGAGATTATTTTTTATGTAAAAGCACAAGGGTTATCTTTCGTTATTTATACACGGTTTATTTGATTAACTATTTTGAAATTTATGAAGTATATAATAATAAGGTACATACTTTTTATTATACTATTTTCATCAAAAATATATGCACAAGATTCTATTGTAATATACGGAAAGGTTAAAGACTTCTACACAAAACAACCTTTATCGTATGCAAATATCAGTATAAAAGGTAGTTATATCGGAACAACATCTGATATATTCGGAAAATATACATTTAAGATACCAAAATCGTTTTTGCCTATTGAGTTATCGGCCAACTTTATGGGATACCAAGAGACTACGATAACAATTGCCCAAAAAAGAGACCGGAACCACACCTTTTTATTATATCCCAAAATAATTGATTTGAATGAAATTATTGTAAATTCAGAAAAGAATGTTGTTTTTGGGAGCAGGGATTTTCAAATATTGGATTACATTTTGTATCAAAACAAAATTTTGTTTGTGAATTATAAAAAAAGGTTGTCGAAATCAATTTTGCTGATGACCGATTTGCAAGGCAAAACCATATCGGCCATACCAATACGAGGCAAACCAATTAAGCTTTATACCGATTGTATTGATCAACTGTATTTAATTTGCCAGTCGTTGCCCTACGTAATTTTATTGAACGATAAAAAAGTTAGGATGCACAGGGCTTACCAAGATGAATATAATAAGCTTGTTAAACCATGCGTTGCCAACCTGCACGATATACTGTTTTATAAATACATGGGCCCGTTAGACCTTTCGTTGGAGTATTACGCCTATAAGCATAAGAATAATGATTTTAAGCTCTTTATAAGAATTGATGATGAATTTCAGCAAGATTTGTTTGTAAACGATTTTAATTACCTATTAATGAGCAATGGGATAAAAATACTTGGAAATACAAACAGCTATGAGGCGTTAAGCAAGTTTAGGCAAAGAGATTTAAAAGAAATTTTTAAGCATGAGATGATGCACCACCCAATTTATGCACCTCTTTTTGTTTATGACGATACGGTTATTGTTTTTGACCATCCAAACGGTAAAATACATAAATTCAATATGTTGGGAGAATGTATTGAGAGTATAGAAATTTGTTATGAGCAGATGAGAGGATGGCAGCCACAAATTATTTTTGATGAAAGCGAAAATAAATTTTATACAATATCGCTTAAAAACAGCATATCAACACTTTATAGTATCGATATAAATACAGGCAGGGTTAATAAAATAAAAAAAGTACCTTATTCATGGATTGAGAAACCGATAATAAGCGATAACATACTATATTTTTTGTACCGTCGAAAAGATAAAAATTCTGCTAAATATTTATATTATGAAGAATTATGAAATTGAGGATTTATAGTTTTTATTTTTTAGATTTGCTTAACTCAACAAATTGTTAAAATTGAGAAACTGATAGGTTTTAGCTTGTTATATTTTGAATATCAGCAATTAAAACAACAAACTTTTGTTAACTAAAACACAGTAAAATGAAATCATACAGAAAAGAACTTTGGTTTGATATTAAGGCACGCCGCGAGTTAATAAATATTACTCCGGTAATAAACGAGTGTTTGCACGATAGCGGCATTACAGAAGGCTTTTGTTTGGTTAATGCCATGCATATAACAGCAAGTGTTTTTATTAATGATGACGAATCAGGTTTGCATAACGATTTTGAGAAGTGGTTAGAGGGTTTGGCACCCGAAAAGCCATATTCGCAATATCAGCACAACAGTTTCGAGGATAATGCCGATGCCCACCTAAAACGCACAATTATGGGTCGCGAGGTTGTGGTGGCTGTTACTAACGGTAAACTTGATTTTGGGCCGTGGGAGCAGATTTTTTATGGAGAGTTTGATGGTAAACGTCGAAAAAGGGTGCTTTGCAAAATTATTGGCGAATGATTGAATGAGATTGAGGGGATTGAATGAGATTGAATGAGATTGAGGGAGATTGAAGAAGATTGAAGAAGATTGAAGGAGATTGAAGAATATTGAAGGAGATTGAATGAGATTGAGGGGATTGAGAAAGAAAACAACTTTACACAGTTAATAGGATATTCCTGTTAATAGGATATTACTGTCTAAAGTCTAAAGTCTAAAGTCTAATATCTAAAGTCTAAAGTCTAATATCTAAAATCTAAAATCTAAAATCTAAAATCTAAAGTCTAAAATCTAAAATCTAAAGTCTAAAATCTAAA
>CAYQPP010000108.1:0-11210 GCA_964419235.1 uncultured Bacteroidales bacterium | reverse complement strand
ATTAGTTAATAATTTTTATTTGTGTTCGCTAATTCATTTCTTGTTTAATCATGCCTTTTCTATCCTGTCGGCAGATAGGTGTGGTAAAATACCGTAAATAATAATTCCACAATAGCCTGTCCCAATTCCTTTCGGGATGGGTTTTGTAAGTTTATAATTAAAAGTGTTTTACTTGAATAAACCTGTAATTAAGCATAACTACAAATAAAAAAAGAAATTGTTTATAAAAAAAATGCTTAATGATTGTGTATAATATTAAAAATTAAAAAAAAGGGGGTAGTATAAGTGGTAAATAGCGTGCAATTTCAGGTGGTGGGTATAGTTATTTTATATCGTTTACCATTATAAATCAGGGTATTAATATCATATTTTAGTTATTTTCTCCAAAAAGCAGGTGAAAAAACAATTAAAACAGTAAACAGCTCTAACCTGCCCAACAGCATCAAAAAACTTAACAACCATTTTCCGGCATTGGGCAAATGGCTAAAGTTTTCAGCCGGCCCAACTGAGCCAAGCCCGGGTCCGATATTGCCAAGGCAAGCAGCTACTGAGCCCATAGCCGATTCCATATCGAGGCCTAATGCTGCCATAAAAACCGAACCTGCCATAAATATCAATAAATATAAAACAATAAATGCCAACACATTATTAACAAGTGTCTGAGGTACTGTTTTTCCGTTTAAACGCATTGGTATTATCGCCTTAGGGTGTATTAAACGCTTTAGCTCATAATAGCCGTTTTTTAGTATCAGCAATACTCTAATAACTTTTACCCCACCGCCTGTTGAGCCCGACGACCCTCCAATAAACATTAATACAAAAATTAAGGCTATCAGCAGTGGCGGCCATAACAGATAATCGGCTGTAACAAACCCTGTTGTGGTTAGTATTGATGCTACCTGAAATACCGAATCTCTGAATGATTGTTCAAAAGTAATGTTGCCCGTGGCGTAAAGCTGAAATGTTATTATTAAGGTAAAAACAAATGCTATCGACAGATATGTTTTAAACTCTTCGTTTAAGAAAACTTTTTTAAACTGGAATTTTAATAAAAAATACGGTAATGTAAAGTTTACACCCGCAATAATCATAAATAGGGTAATTACATACTGAATATATGGGTTTGAAAAATAAGCAATGCTTGCCTGTTTTGTAGAATAGCCACCTGTTGCCATGGTAGTAAACGAATGGTTTACGGCATCAAAAAATGTCATGCCCCCCAACCAAAGCATAATAATTTCAACAATTGTAAACCCCACATAAATAATCCATAGCCGTTGGGCTGTCTCTTTTACCCTCGGGTGCATTTTGTCGGGGGTTAAGCCCGGTACCTCAGCCGAAAACAGTTGAACGCCACCAACTCCTAAAAAGGGCAAAATGGCCAGCGATAAAACAATAAAGCCCATGCCACCCATCCATTGGGTAAGGCTCCGCCATAACAAAATTCCATGTGGTAGCTCTTCAATATTATTTAGTATTGATGCCCCCGTTGTGGTAAAGCCCGACATGGTTTCAAAAAATGCATTTGTGTAATTGGGTATAGCCTCGCTAAAAATAAAGGGTAACGCCCCAAACATCGAAAAAACTATCCACACAAGGCTAACTATTATATACCCTTCGCGCTTGCCAAAATCTTTTTTTGCATTGCGTGTAAAAAAGACCGAACTGCCACCAATTGCAAATGTTATTAAAAACGATATAAAAAATGCACCGCCGTCCTCTTTATATAGTAATGACACCAAATAAACAGTAAATAAAAAAACAGACTCTATCAGCAACAAGTATCCCAGTAGCCTGAAAATAATCTTTTTATTAATCATTAAAAAGGTATTCATACTGTATAAATTGAATATAATATAACTTGTTGTTAATTAAAGAATTTATCAACCTTTTGTAAAGCTGATGGCAATGCAAAAACAACTACTCTATCTTGAGCGCGTATCTCTGTATCGCCTACTGCAATAAAGCTTGACCGGTCGCGAATTACTCCGCCAACTACGGCATCTTTCGGAAATTCAAGATCGCGTAAAGGTGCTTTGGTAATTTTTGAATCGCTTTTAACCACAAACTCCAATACTTCGGCATCGGACCCTGTTAAACAGAGAAACGAAGGAACCTCGGCTGTCATTGTAAAACGCAAAATATAACTTGCGGCAATCATCTTTTTATTTATTATTGCATCAATGCCCATGCTTTCGGCCAAATGCAAATAATCAATATTTTCAACAGATGCAATGGCTTTTTTAACGCCCATTTTTTTTGCCTGAATGCACGATAGTATATTCAGTTCGTCGTTTCCGGTTACGCCAATAAAAACATCCATCATGCCTAACCCCTCTTCTTTTAACGTCTCCATATCGCGCCCATCGGCATTAATTACAAGCGAGTTGTTTAAATAGTTGGCCAAATGTTCAGATTTGCTTTTGTCAATTTCAATAAGTTTGATGTTTGAATTTCTTTCCATTACTTGGGCAGTTCTAACACCCATTTGACTACCACCAAGAATCATAATGTTATTGCACGACAAACGGTGGGTGCCGGCATACTCCATCATTTTGGCAACCCCTTTTTGGTTGGTAATTACATAAACCAAATCGCCCTCGTTAAACTCTTCGTGGGGGCGAGGTATATGTGTTTTTCCGTTGCGCGATAAGGCTACTGCCCTAAATACGATGTTGTCGCTGTCAATAGCAACCTCCGAAAGTCTTTTTCCTATAATTGGGGCGTCGTTTTCCAATTTTATTACAAAAAGCGACAGCTTGTTGCCATAAAAATTAAATACCTCAGATGTGCCTGTTTCGTTTAATAAACTGATTATTTCGCGGGCGGCAAGTTTTTGGGGGTATATAAGCGAGTCGATGCCAATGCTGTAAAAATGCGATTTGTTCAGTGGGAGCAGATACTCTTGGTTGTCAATTCGGGCAATGGTTTTTTTTGCCCCGAGCTGCTTTGCCAAGATGCAGGCCGTAATGTTTATCTCAACCGTATGTGTCAAGGCAACAAAAAGGTCGGTTCGTTTTATTCCTGCCTCTTTTAAATCGGCAAATGATGTTGCCGAGCCATGAACCGTCATCACATCGTAGTGGGAGCTCACATCCTGCAACATATCCTCTTTTTTATCAATTACAACAATATCGTGGGTTCCGTCCGACAGCATTTTTGTCATATGCATTCCAATGGTACCCATTCCGGCAATGATAATCCTCATATCTTTAAAATATTAAACCGCAAAGTAAAAAATAATACATCTATAAAACTAAAATACCATATATCTTTTTTTGACAAACTGTCATTGTAATTATTAATCTGTTTTAAAACAATTAGTTAAAACGGTTTTTTGTTGCGTGAAAAACCAATTATATATCACTATTATGTATAAAAGCTCCTTGCTTTTTTGTAACGAAAAGGTTTGCATTATTTTTATTTAAAATAAATTGTTTGGCTTTCCAGTGAGGAACCGACCCGTCAATTATTATTTTACTTAAAACTATTTTATTTGGTATGTCATTAATTGTAAATGGTGGGTTTCCGGTAACAAAAAGGTAATTGATAAAAAGGGAATCTATGGGGTTTTGTGGTAGTTTAGAAAATGTGCTTATTACCAAACCTTTTGATTGCCCAAACTTCCAAAAGCCTGAATTGTAATACCAATTGTTCTGTTTTATTACGCTATCGTTTAGGTTTTTTAATTGCATATATGAATTTGTAGAGGTTTTCCAATACATATTAGCCAACTTAATATGAGGCTCAATATTTGATTTGTTATTTTTGGCAGAAATTAGCCACCACGCCAGTTTTTTATGAATAAACTGAATTGCTGTTTCGCCCCGAACCTGATAAACACAAATAACACCCTGCTTATTTCGTATAATAGAATCATTAATATTTAAGATGCCCAAAATTAAGATACCCGATAAAACCGCAATTAATGTATGGTAATTTTTTGTTATCAGCCATGCAGAAAAGCTAAAAACCAGCACATAAAGCATAATAACCTGAGTTGGCGAAAATGAGATGTTATTTATTATTGAATAAGGTAACTCATTAATAAGTTGAATATATCTGTAATTACCATTCAATATAAAATTGATAATAGTGCCAATAATGTCAGGAAAAACAGGTATGGCTGAAGCTGAAACTAATGCTATCGATAAAAATATTAAAATTCCTGCCGACAGCGTAACAACAATATTTGCAAGCCAAAAATAAACCGGAAATTGATGAAAATGGTAAATGGTTATCGGAAAGGTTGCCAATTGTGCCGCAATAGAAACAGCAGTCAGTGACCAAACGGTATTAAGCAGCTTGCATTTAAAATATAACAAACCATAAATTTTGGGGTGGAAAAACACAATCCCCAAAACAGCAATATACGATAACTGAAAACCAACCTCAAACAGTAAAAAAGGATTAAAAAGCAGGAGTAAAAATGCCGATGCCGCAAGTGAATTATATATATTTATGGTTTTGTTGAATATTTGCCCCGCCAATACAAACGAAAACATTACAGTTGCACGCATTACCGAAGGAGAGAGTCCGGTTAAAAAAGCATAACTCCACAGGGCAAACAGTATAATAATAAACTTACCCTTTTTTAAACTCTTAAAAATTGAAAACCACCCGAGCAAAAACTGCAAAACCAAATAAATAATACCAACGTGCAAACCCGACACAGCCAAAACATGCATTGCTCCTGCTCCGCTATAAGCTTTTCGCACTTTTTCGTCGAGCTTGTTTTTGTATCCCAGCGTTAATGCCGATAGTATAGGCAGGTTATTATCTGTAATGCCATGCGAAATATACAAAGCAATAATTTTTTGTCGTAGGTTTAAAGCCTTGTTTTTAAGCCCTTTGTAATCTTCGGTAAGTAGAGCCCAATTGCCTTTTTTTAAGTAAACACTATAACCAATCTGCTTTAATGCAAGGTATTTGGCATAGTCAAAACCAAAAGGGTTTTTTTGCGTTTTAATAGCATTTAGCTGCGTGCTAAAAACAATTTTGTTTCCGGCTTTAATACACAACAAACTGTCGCCCTTTTCGAAATAAGCTATAACTTTGGCATTAACCTCCTTCCAGTAATTCCCCTCTTTTTGGGCTTCAATATCAATCTCAGTTTTGTAGTTATTCTCCCTCTCAACCGGAACTTTAACTATTTTGCCTATAAGTACCGCTTTGTCGGTATTATTAAAAGTGTTACAACTTAAACCTGTTAAATATGTTAACAACAAACCAACAGCAATAAAAAAAGCACTTATGGCAACCCCAATTATATATTGGTTATGATATAATGATTTTATCAATAGAGTTGCAATTACTGCAAAAAAAGCAATTATAAACACCCCTGCAATTGTGGTTTTGCCAAACAAAAAAAGGTATTGCAAAACAATGCCTACAATAAAAGGAATTAATAACCTTATAAACGGGTTGCTTTTTAAAAAAAACATGGGCATAGGTGTTAGTCAGCTACTATACAACGTTGCTTTGCTGCCTTATATTTGATGCACAATGGACTTTCTCAGCAAACTCTAAATATACAAAAATTTATTTGTATTAAAATATAATTAGCATCGGAAGCGGCTAATTGGTTTGTTTGCGTAATATTTGAAATGCCATGCGCGATATTGGCGTAATATTTGGAACGCTATGCACGATATTGGCGTAATATTTGGAATTGAAAAATAAAAGCAATACATTTGTTGTATTATTTTGTCATTCATTATGAAAAACAGAGCCTTATCTAAAATAATCGCAAACAAAAGCTCATCAAGGTTTGGGAGAATTGTTGTTGTTACAGGAGCACGGCAAATAGGAAAAACAACACTTGTAAAAAATATTTTTCCAAACTATCGGTATATTTCAATTGAAGACCCTGTTGCAGTTGAAGAGTACAAAAAGCTAACGGCGGCACAGTGGGGTACATTATATCCGCGGGCAATTCTTGATGAAATTCAAAAAGAGCCACAATTGATTGAAAGCATAAAATCGGTTTATGACCAATTTACTGAACCGAGATACATATTGCTTGGTTCATCGCAAATATTTTTGCTAAAAAAGATACGTGAATCATTAGCCGGCCGGTGCCAAATAATAGAGATGTACCCTCTTACATTACCGGAGTTGCTTACAAATAGCTGGGGTGATGAGGTGCGGCTATCGTATTTTCAGAATGTTCTTTTAAAACAAAAAAAAGAGCTTATCCCTTTTATTTTGGACAATGGGCATCCGCAAAAGAAAATGGTTTTTGACACATATTTGAAATTTGGCGGCTACCCTGCCATATCGGATTCAACAATACCTGATGGAGATAAGCGCGATTGGTTGAAAAATTATATAAGGACATATCTTGAGCGCGATATACGCGACTTGGCTGAATTACGTAATTTAGAACCGTTTGTAAAGGTTCAAAAGTTATTGGCGATAAATACGGCACAAATTACAAATTACTCGCAAATTGCAGTTGAGGCAGGCGTTAGCTCAAAAACTGTTCAGCGTTTTTTGGAATATATGGGTATTAGTTACCAAACGCTTGTACTGCAAGCTTGGAGCAGAAACAAAAGAAAACGGCTTGTTAAATCGCCCAAAGTGCATTATTTAGATGTGGGTGTTATGAGGGCGGTTCTACAAAAAAGAGATGAGCTAAACGGGCATGAATTTGAAAGTGCCGTTGTTGCCGAAATATTTAAACAAGTTAAAGCAATAAATGCTGATGCGGCTTTTTATCACCTTAGGACAACTGACGGGAGAGAGGTTGATTTACTTATTGAGACCGAACATGGGTATATAGCAATTGAGATAAAAAAAAGCGAAACAGTCCGCTCTGTTGATGCCAAGCATTTAACAGGGTTAGATGATATTTTGGACAAACCTGTTATTCACAAGTTTGTGCTTTCAAACGATTTAAGCATTAAAGATTTGGGTGCCGGTGTAACAGCTATTCCGGCAGTACAGTTTTTAACATAGTAAAAATAAATCCATGGTAAAAACCATATTTAGCCAAAAATAAGCCTGCCCGCCTGAATGACATAGCCGGGCAGCTTTCAGAGTTTTAATGCCAAGGTTTTTTACTCCTCCTTATTCATCTCCTGAAACATTTTTATAAGCTCCTCGGGGCTTTTGCCGAGGTATTGTATTGACGCTTTGGCATCTTTTGCCAATGGGTGGTTAGGGTATTCGGTTAAAAAAAGTGTATAAAACTCTTTTGCACGGTCAAGGTCATTCATCTCGTTTTCGTAAATAAAAGCTTTTAAAAACAGGCATTCGGCGGTTTTATAAAAATGTGGGTAGTTGCTTATAATTTTATCATAATAATAGATTGACTGGCTGCCCAATTTCAAATTCATGGCAATTTCGGCTGCTTTAAACAGATATACTGCCGATGCAGTATCCTCAGGATATTGCTTTGAATAATTTACATAGGTGTCAATCATATGCAAACCTTTCTCTTTGTCGAGTGTTTGCGAACTGTACAGCTCTTTCTCAAGGGTTTCGATTGCTTTAACCTGCTTGTCTTTAGGAGTTGTTGTTGTGCACGAATTTATGGCTACTGAAACTACAATTGCCATAAGTATTGTTTTTAATAACCTCATAATTTTTAATTTAATTGTTAATCAATCAGCTGTATAATTGTAAATGTATAAATAATAGCACCTTATCAACTGTGGGCGGTAATGTCTATTTTTTGTTTAAAATAATTTTGTATGCAGGAATTGTTTTGCCTTTGTTAATAGCATTTAATTTTCCGTTGATTAACCGTTTGCGGATAGGCGAAATGCGGTCAACAAACAGCTTGCCCTCTAAATGGTCGTATTCATGTTGTGCAACTCGCGCCTTAATGCCGTCCCAAACCTCATCGTGTTCAACAAAATTCTCATCTTGGTACAATATCCTTATTTTGTTTGCACGAACTACATCTTCTCTAATTCCGGGCAGGCTGAGGCATCCTTCGTTAAACGACTTCTTTTCGCCCATAAATTCAACTATTTCGGGATTGATTATTGCCTTTTTAAAATCTTTTAGCGTAGGGTCGTCCTCTTTAAATGGCGTGGCATCAATAATAAACAAGCGGATGCTTTTGTTTATTTGAGGTGCTGCCAATCCAACGCCCTCCGACTTATACATGGTTTCAAACATGTTGTCGATAAGCTCGCCGAGCCCTTTATAGTCTTCATCAATCTCTTTGGCTGTTTTTCTTAGAATAGGGTTTCCGTAAACGGTAATAGGTAAAATCATTATATATAATATTTTAATTTTTTTAAAAACCTGCACTTTTTTGTTCTAAATACGATTGCAGGATAATTGTTGCGCTAATGGTATCAACCAAAGCCTTGTTCTGCCTTTTTTTCTTTTTCAGACCGCCGTCAATCATTGTTTGGTGCGCTATTTTTGATGTAAACCGCTCATCAACCATATGGATAGGCTTATCGGTAAAATGTTTTGCCAAATGTTTAACAAAAGGCTTTATATACACCATCGATTCCGAATCGGTATTGTCCATTTGCCGAGCATATCCCACAACAAAAGCATCAACCTGCTCTTTTTTGCAATACTCGTCCAAAAAATCGATGGTTGTAGCCGACTGAATTGTTGTAAGTCCGTTTGCTATTATTTGCATAGGGTCGGTTACGGCAATCCCTGTCCGTTTTCGTCCATAATCAATTGCTACAATCCTGCCCATTATATTTTTGCGATTTCTTTAATTTCATTAATAATTTTTTGTGCCAGCAGCTGCGCCTTCTCCTCCGATTTGCTTTCGGAATATATTCTGATTATAGGCTCGGTGTTTGATTTGCGCAGATGCACCCACTCTTCGGCAAAATCAATTTTTACTCCGTCGATGTCATTTACATTTTCATGAGAATAATTCTCCTTCATGGTACTTAAAATAGCATCGACATCAATTTCGGGAGTAAGCTCTATTTTGTTTTTTGAGATATAGTATTCGGGGTATTCGCCCCTGAGCTCTGAACAGCTTTTCCCCGATTTTGCCAGTTGGGTAAGAAATAGTGCTATGCCCACAAGGGCATCGCGTCCATAATGCAATTCGGGATAAATTACCCCGCCATTGCCTTCGCCGCCAATTATTGCATTTACGGCTTTCATTTTGGTTACCACATTTACTTCGCCCACGGCTGCGGCAGTATATTTGCCTCCATGTTTTTCGGTAATATCGCACAATGCCCGCGTTGAGCTTAAATTCGACACCGTGTTTCCTTTTGTTGCCGAAAGAATATAATCGGCAATTGCCACGAGCGTATATTCCTCGCCAAACATTGAGCCGTCTTCGTTAACAATTGCAAGCCTGTCAACATCGGGGTCAACAACAAAACCAACATGGGCATTTTCGTTAACCATGGCTTCCGAAATTTGTGTAAGGTTTTCGGGTAGCGGCTCGGGTGTATGGGCAAAATTGCCGGTTGGCTCGGCATTGAGGGCAATTATATTTTTAACGCCAAGTTTTTTAAGCAGTTCGGGCAAAATTATGCCGCCTACGGAATTAATACCGTCAAAAACAACCTTGAAATTTGCATTTTTAATAGCATCAACATCAACAAGCGGCAGGTTTATTACGTGCTCAATATGCTTTTGGTCGTAGTTGCTTATATCTTCGATATTTCCAATGTTATCAACATCGGCAAATGTATATGAGTCGGATTCGGCGGTTTTTAAAACTTTTTCGCCTTCGGCAGCATCTAAAAATTCGCCTTTGTTATTCAGAAGCTTTAGTGCATTCCACTGTTTTGGGTTGTGGCTCGCCGTTAATATCAGCCCTCCGTCGGCATTGTAATCAACAACTGCCATTTCAACTGTTGGCGTGGTTGCAAGCCCTAAGTGGATAACATTAAAACCAAGTCCTATTAATGTGTTATTTACCATTTGCGACACCATAGGTCCTGAAATTCGGGCGTCGCGCCCCACAACTATTTTAATCTTTTTATTGTGTGTGGCATTTTGTTTTGCCCATTCGCCATAAGCTGCCGTATATTTTACTACATCAATTGGGCTTAAACCCTCGCCGGGCTTGCCGCCAATTGTACCCCTAATTCCTGATATTGATTTAATTAGTGTCATAATAAATATTAAATAAAGCACAAAGGTAATTATTTCGTTAAAAAATTGGTATTCATCGTTCTTAAAACTTACCAACTATAACGTTTAACTACAAATTTGTAGTATTTTTGCAACAAAATGCAACGAGGATAATTTAAGAAAAGTCTTTTGTGTCCTCTGAGCCTCTGTGGTGAATAAAAAATATAAACTGATGAAAAGAGTAGGAAAAAGTAAAGCGGTAGATAAAAGCTCATCAACCGAAAATAAAAAACATGTTGGTAAAGGCAGCTCAGGCAGAAAATTTACATCAGCAAAAAAAAGCAAACCATTTGAAAAGGATGCAGCACCGGCAAATAGTTTTAATAACAAAGCAAAAAAACACTCAAATAAAGCAAGGAGTACTGCATCTGTACAAAAACCAAATTCGAGATCTCCTAAACAAAATACTGAGGTACGGTTAAACAGGTACTTGGCTAATGCAGGCATTTGCAGCAGGCGCGAGGCCGATAAATATATTGAATCGGGAATTGTTACCATAAATGGGAAAGTTATAACCGAACTGGGGACAAAAGTAAAATACGGCGATGAGGTAAAGTTTAACGATGCGCCCCTTGTACCCGAAAAAAAAACATATATTCTTTTAAACAAGCCAAAAGACTATGTTACAACGCTTGACGACCCTCATGCAAAAAAAACGGTAATTGATTTAATTAAAAACGGGTGCAATGTAAGGGTTTATCCGGTGGGCAGGTTAGACAAGGCTACTACAGGATTGTTGTTGCTTACAAACGATGGCGAGTTGGCTGAGTTTTTGGCACATCCTCGCAACAATAAAAAGAAGATTTATCAAGCTACGCTCGACAGGGCGGCAAAAACCGACGATTTACAAAAACTTTATGATGGGGTAAATTTGGATGATGGTCCTGTTAAAGCTGATGAAATTACTTTTACCGACAAATTAGACAAACGCGAAATTGGCATCGAGATACACTCAGGTAGGAACAGGATTGTCCGCCGCATGTTTGAACATTTGGGTTATAAGGTTAAAAAACTTGACCGCGTTTATTTTGCCGGATTAACAAAAAAAAATTTGCCGAGAGGTAAATGGCGTTTTTTGTCAGAAAAAGAGGTCATTATGCTTAAACGGGGAATTTACAGTTAAT
>CAYQPP010000107.1:0-11272 GCA_964419235.1 uncultured Bacteroidales bacterium | reverse complement strand
TTAATTAGTGTAATTCGTGGACTATTTTTTGTGGAAGAATAGATATTTGAGGATAGAAAAAGAAACAGTAATTAGTGAACAAAAATAAAAACATAAAAGTCTGTCATTTAACATCGGTGCACCCGCCGTTTGATATACGCATTTTTTACAAACAGTGTGTTTCGCTTGTCAATGCGGGCTACCAAGTCTCATTAATAGCGCCAATCAATAACCCTGAAATAAAAAAAGGTGTAAATATTATACCTGTCAAGCTCCCTAAGCATCGCTTAAAGCGGATGCTAACAGTAACCACAAAAATGTACAGGCTTGCAAAACGTCAAAATGCTGCCATATATCATTTTCACGACCCCGAATTAATGTTTTGTGCTGTTTTGTTGCGCCTGTCGGGAAGAAAAGTAATTTTTGATATTCATGAGAATATACGCATTTCATTAGTCTCAAAAGACTGGTTGCCAAAGTGGTTAGGAAAATTATTGGGTGCTGTTTATTTTGTTTTTGAAAGGGTGGCATTGCTTTTTTACCACCATTTAATATTGGCCGAGGAGTCATATATGAAATACTACCCGAAAAAAAAATCAACGGTAGTGTTAAATTATCCTTTATTGGTTGATATAAAGGTAGATAGCAAAGATTATTCGCAACATCTCCAATTTGTATATTCAGGCGTTGTTCATGCTTTGCGTGGGGTGTGGGAGATGCTTGAGATTGTTAAAAGGCTTAAAAACAATGGGTTTAATATTGTTTTGGATTTAGTTGGCGAGGTAAGGCCGCAAGGGTTAAATAGCCAAATAAAAGACTTTATAAATAAAAACAGTTTAGAATCAAATATTAACATAGTAGGCAAGGTCGATTTTTCGGAAGTATCATTGTACCTTGCAAAGGCTCATATAGGTTTTTCGTTATTAAAGCCCATACCGAACTATAAGGAATCGTTGCCGACAAAAATATTTGAGTATATGCAGCACGGCTTGCCGGTAATAACAAATAATTTTAACCTTTACCGAGAATATGTTGAGGATACCGAAACAGGCATTTGCGTAAATATTGATAATATCGAGGAGATGACAAATAAAATTGAAAGTCTCTTGAAAAACAGGGGGCGCCTTAAAACAATGTCGGTAAACGGTACAGAGGTTATAAAAGGTAAATATAATTGGAAATCGCAAGAAATGAACCTTTTGAATGTTTATGATTTAATTTAAAGAATTCCTCAAGGCTCTGCCACGGGGATAGTCAACTTTAAGAATTTTCTTTATTTTGCAATATTATTTAGTATAAATTAGTTGAAAAAAACAGCAGCGTGGGCGTAAGTATTGTTATACCTTGTTTAAACGAAGAAAAGTATATTAACGACTGTATAATGTCGTTGGTCAATAATGGTTTTTCTAAATCCGAAATGGAGATACTGATTGTTGACGGCGGTAGCACCGATGGCACATTGCCGATTGTTGAACTATTACAAAAAGAGCATCAGTTTATAAAGGTAGTTCCGAACCCGCATAAAAAAACACCTTTCGCGTTAAACATAGGCATTAAAAATTCGGCCAACAGCTATGTGTTAATTGCAGGCGCACATGCGGTTTATCCAAAACATTATATTGAAAAGCTGTATAACCTGATTCAAAAACAAGGTATCGATGTTGTTGGCGGAGGTATTGAGACAAAGGTAAAAAACAGAACGCACAAAACCGCTGCAATAAAATTTGTACTGTCGCACAGGCTTGGAGTAGGCAATTCAAAATTTAGGGTTGGTGCAAACAAAATGCTTGAGGTCGATACCGTTCCTTTCGGGATGTATAAAAAGGAGGTATTTGAAAAGGCAGGCGTTTATAATGAAAAATTAATCCGCAACCACGATATCGAGCTGTCAAAAAGGATTAAACACAGCGGGTTTAGTATTTGGATGGAGCCTTCGTTAAAAGTAGCCTACTATGCCCGCGAGACATATGCAGGGTTGGCAAAAAACAATTATAGCAATGGATTTTGGAATATAAAAACGTTATTTATCACAAAGCGTTTTAAATCGTTGAGCTTTAGGCATTATGTGCCAATGCTGTTTGTTTTGTCGTTGGTAGTGCCTTTAATATTTGGGTTTTTGGTTTCAAAACGGTTCTATTTTGCATCACTGATTTTAATTAGTTTTTATCTATTTGTTGTTTTGTTATTATCGTTTACCAATAGTAAAAAAGTACATCCACTATATCTTTTTTTTGCTTTTATAACATTGCATTTTTCATATGGGGCAGGTTCTATAATGGGGTTATTGCCGGTTTTTAAATTTAAAAAAGATAGGTAATGGCGCATATTGACAGATACGAGGAGTTATTAAAAAATACAGAGGTGGGGTATGTGCGCATCGGCAATTTATTGTTAAGAGAGTATAACCAAATTATTATTCCTTTGGGGCAGGTTGTTCAACCAAAACCCGATAAGCCTATTGATTACAAAAGTATTTTCAAAACCTTAAAAGGCAAGCTTATATGGTGGTCATGGTTTTCAAAAAACAGTAATAATGAAGATTGGTATGCAGTAATAAAAAAGAGCCATATTGAAATAGATGAATATCCATCATCAAATATACGCAATCAAATCCGTAAGGGGTTAAAGAGTAATGTTATAAAAAAGATTCCTGTTGAGGTGGTATTAAATGAAGGTTTTGGTATTTATAAAAAGGCTATTGAAGGGTATTCTAAGGCAACTTTGTCAGAGGGCGGTTTTAAAAAACAAATTTCGGCAACAATAGGGTTTGATGATATTATAAACTATTGGGGTATTTTTAATAATGATATTTTAATAGGGTATGCCGTGGTTTACTGCTATGGCAAACATGAGGCAAATATTTCAGAAATTAGAATAGACAGGGCTTATAATAAGCAATATCCATCGTACGCACTGTTTCATGCTTTAAGCAATGAATACTTGAAATTACAAGGGTTTGGTTGTTTGAGTGATGGTTATAAAAACCTTTTGCATGCTACCAATATACAATCAATGCTAATCAAAAAATTTGGGTTTGAAAAGGTGGTGCTAAACCTTGAATTGGCTATCAGGTTTCCTTTTAACCTGTTTGTTTTTGTTTTGTACCCGTTTAAGCCTTTGATAAAAAATAGCTCATTAAATGCCGTTTTTAATCTTTTGGGTATCTATAATGCACAAAAAAGGCTACCAAAACAGTAGCCTTTTTTATTTAATATTTAAAGCTTGGAATCGCTCAATTTAGATTTAACTCTATTCAATCTCTTTTGATCTTTTAATCTGGCTAAATATAAATTTACGCTGATCAAAAAATAATATAATCAGAAAACCCAACACAAAGAAATATTTTACAAAACGTATAATCAATAAAACCACATTGTTTTCTTCTTTGGCAGGAACTGAGAAATCAAGGATAATCTCAAATGGATCTTTATTTAAAAACAGGTCTTTTTCAATGGCTTGTTTTTGTTTATATAATGACAAGACTTCATTATGGTATAGTTTGGTCTCTTTTTCTCCAATCAATAGCATTTCGCCTAATTTGGCGGTAGTAGGTTTATTTTTTTCAAAATACTCTAAGTTTTTAAGGCTGTCTAAATCAGTAATTTCATTCTGTAACCGCGGAATCAATTGCTCTTGCTGTTTAAGTCTAATCTCATTTCTCTCAATAACCCTTTTGTTATTTGAAAGGTAATCCATAACCTTTGTTTTGATTTTTGGAATCATGGCAGTATCAAAAACTTCAATCTGAATACAGAAATTACCGTATAGCCTTTGTTTCATTATGTTGGTGTCAAGGCTGCTTAATGTTTTTAAGTCTTCAACTACATCCCAACGTCCATCATCATTTATGTCTAAAACATATGTGGCTCCAATATTCTTGATGTTCTCCATCTCTTCTTCAGTAAACTCAGGGCCATAGTTCCAGTTGTTAAGACTTTGAATTACCTCAATATTGCTTATGGTGTGCGAATAGCCAATCATTTCGCTATGATAAAATAGTTTTGCAACCCTATGGCTTAAATAGCCTGTTGTGGCACCTACAAAAATAAAAAGGGCAAACCATAAAGCATTGCGTAAAAAAAAGTAGAAAATTCTTTCAACTATATTAAATATCCATTTAATTTGAGTGCCAATCCAGTTGCCAATATTTGAGAACAGCTCTATTAAATCAATCTCTTGTGGTGTTTCTTTTTTATCAGTCATTTTGAATATTATTAAATTTTGGTCAAAAATATAAAATTTTTAGAAGTAATCTATACTCATCGGCTTTTGTTTTGTCGGCATTATTTTCATAAAATGCAATTATATCATTAACTAAGTGTATAATAGTGTCTTTGTTATTGCAAGGTTGAAAATATGCTTTTTTATCTTCAAGTTTTTGTTGCTTAATAAATAGCTCAATCTCTTTTTTCCCAAATACCACCCCTTTATTAAACGGATTAATATAAAAAAGTATTCCTTCGGCAAACTCCTCATCAAATGCGGGTTGCATTTTATCTTTATAACAAAGTATAAAATTTTTGGGCAATGCTACGCCGTAAACCGGAATGTCAAGTTGTTGGCATATTGATGCATAAATAATACCCAAAGTAATTGGCGAGCCTTTTTTTGTGTTTAAAACATGGTTTATAAAAAATCCTTGCGTGTTGTTATACGATACCTTGCTTCTTGAGTATTTATAAATATCAAAAAATATGTGGTTTACAATTTTAATCTTTTCAAGTGCCGTTAAATTCTCGTTTATCTCTAACCAAATGTCCTTTTTTATCTCCTCAACCTGTTCAATAATACTTTGTGGTTTAATATCGGGGTATTGAAACTGAGAAATTATGGTAGCACCTTCAAGCAGGTCTTGATGGCTGCTTTCGTTCCATTTTTGCAGCCTTTTTTTAATATGCGATTGGTGTATTTCTTGAATAATATCCTCAATACGGGTTTGAAAAAGTTCATCTAACGAGTTTTCCCATGCTTTTTCAAGATATGGTATTACATCAACGTTTTGTTGAGACAGCTTGTTTCGTATTGCCTGAAATACATTCAAATCAGGATCGTCCAAAAGCTTGATTAAGGCATTTATTTCGTTATTATCCATTATTTTAATTCATTGTTAAGTTGTCGGTATATTAACGAGTTTATTTTATAGATATTTGATAATGAGTATGCTGTAAAATAAAATTAGCACAATGTGCCGTATGTCAGGATTATATATTTTTCTCCCTACTTCCTATTCATCATTAACAGCCCTCTCTAAAACTTTAAGTATTAACTCCTTTACCGATTTTTTATAATCATTGCTATACTGTTTGCTTATGCGGTTGGCAATAATATTGCATACGGTAACGGCATTATGGTTTAAAAGCTTCGACAGTCCGTAAATGGCCGAGCACTCCATCTCGTAATTTGTAATTTTCATGCCTTGGTAATTAAAAGCCGTAATTTTTTCATTAATATCCATATCCTGAATAGGCAGTCGCAGAACCCGCCCTTGCGGGCCGTAAAAGCCGGGAGCCGAAATGGTCAGTCCTTTAATCATGTCGAAGCCCACTTTTTGCAATAGCTCATTTGAGCATGGCACAAAATAGGGCGATGTTAATTGTCTGTTCCAGTTTGTGTGTTTTTTAAAAGCTGCCTCAATTTTTAAATCCGATATCTCATCCCTGCCTGCATAATAATTCAGCAAACCGTCAAACCCAATGGCCATTTGGCTTATTACAGGCGTGTCAACCGGAATATCTCCTTGTAGAGCCCCACTTGTTCCAATTCGTATTATATTCAGTTTTTTCTTATCCTTTTTTTCGATGCGGGTATGTAAGTCAATGTTGGCAATAGCATCCAACTCATTAACCACAATATCAATATTATCGGTACCAATGCCGGTTGATACCACGCTAACTCTGTTTCCGTTAAAAATACCTGTATGGGTTTTAAATTCGCGGTTTTGCCTTTTCACCTCAATTTTTTCAAAAAAGCCCGAAACTATTTCAACCCTGTCTTGGTCGCCAACCAAAATTATGGTATCGGCAATATCTTCTGGTTTAAGGTGCAGGTGGAATATACTGCCATCGCTGTTTAATATCAGTTCTGATTCCGGAATTTTTCTCATAAAAGTATAATTTAATACAAGTTTCTGAATAATTAATTAGCAATAATAGAATTAAGTATGATAATAATTTTATTTTTGTAAAAAGGAATCTAAAAATAGGAAAAAAATATGGATACAACAACAAAGCACATACTTGTACCTGTTGACTATTCTGATAAAGCTGTTTATGGTTTGCAAATGGCTGCAAATTTATTAAAAAATAGTGGGGGTAAGGTTACTGTAATAAACGTACTTAAAGGTGTTGACCCTGTTTGGTCAGATTTTTTTAGTGATGAAGAGCGGGCTTTTTTATTAGATAAATTAGAGAAGCATCTGCGTAATTTTGCCGAGAGGTATATCGACAGTAAAAAATTTGAGGTTAACTGTATAATCGAAAAAGGCAAACTATGTGATACAATTTTGGAAAAGGTTGACGTACTTGGTATTTCAGCTATTGTAATGGGAACCAGTACCGTCGATAATATTAAAAAACGGATTATCGGTACTAATGCCCTTAGGGTGGTTTCTGAGGCAAAGTGTCCGGTTATTACATTAAAGCAGGAGCCAAGGAGCGAAGTTATAAAAAGGATTATCTTGCCAATGGATATTACCAAAGAGACGCGCGAAAAAGCTAAAATGGCAGTTCAATTGGCAAAAGAGAATCAAGCTGAAATATTTTTGGTGTCGGCCTACACTTTAAGCGACGAGATTGTGTTGAAAAAATTGGAATCGCAACAAAAACAGGTAGTTGAATATATACAAAACAATAATGTAAAAGTTGACTCAAGCCTGTTAAAAGTTAACGACAGGGTTGATGGTGTGTTAGATTATATTGAGGAAAAGATGGGTGATATTATTTTAATTACAACGCATCAGCAACTTGAGATTGTGAACTCTTTTTTAGGGTCGTTTGCAAAAAGTATTATTAAAGAGGCAAAAATACCTGTAATGAGTTTGGTGCCGAAAATTAAACATAATGTGGTGTTCAAGCTTCCTGCATCGTAAATATTTCCGAAAAGGAAAAATACTTATCATTAAAAAGAATGTTAAACTTAAAAATTAATCAATAATGAAAAAACCACAAAGTTTCCTAGTAATAGGTGTAGCAGTATTGTTTGTAATTATTTTATTAGGTAATAAACTGTTTATTACCTTAGATGCTACCGAAAGGGGCGTTATCTTCCGTCCGTTTTCGACAGGGTTGGACAAGGAACATGTTATGGATCCGGGGTTTCATATAATAGCCCCGTGGAACGAGGTATATGTGTTTGATGTAAAAGAGCAAAAAAGCGAAGAGCCTATGGATGTGCTTGATAAAAACGGGTTGTCGGTAAATATTGATGTTACCGTCAGGTTTTATCCGGTTTATAACCATATTGGTGAATTGTATGAAGGTTTTAGGCTCGATTATGCCAACCTGCTTGTAATTCCCGAAGTACGCTCAACAGTACGTCAGGTAGCGGGTAGATATACTGCCGAGGAGATTTATTCTACCAAACGCTCAGAGGTTGAGCAGGCAATTATTGATGAGGCAGGAAAGAAGCTTAAAGAGAATAATATCCAAATGCAAGCTTTGCTAATTCGTTCAATAAACTTGCCTACCGATATTAAAAGGGCAATTGAGTTAAAACTGACACAAGAGCAGGAGGCCTTGGCTTACAGGTTTAAGCTTGAAAAGGAGACTTCTGAAGCCGAACGCAAAAGGATAGCTGCCGAGGGTGAGGCAAGGGCAAATAAAATTATCAATTCAAGTTTGACCCCTCAGTTGCTTAAAATGCGTGGTATTGAGGCTACCCTTAAATTGGGTGAGTCGCCAAACACAAAAGTTGTGATTATTGGCAGCACCAAAGATGGTTTGCCTTTGATTTTGGGAAATAATTAATAAATAAGATTATATTTCAAAGCCTGAATATTGATTGGCGGAGTGGTAAAAACATTTTGTCGTTCAATATTCAGGCTTTTTTGGTTATAGAGAGAGTTAAAACTATGCACTTTTTTTCAGCTTCTCTAAAAATAAAAAAAATATTAGAAGCAAGGTCTTATATTTCCCAAATGTATTGATGATTTTGATTGCTAATTGGCATACTACATCTAAAATCTAAAGTCTAATATCTCAAGTCTAATATCTCAAGTCTAATATCTCAAGTCTAAAGTCTCAAGTCTAAAATCTCAAGTCTCAAGTCTCAAGTCTAAAGTCTAAAGTCTAAAATCTCAAGTCTAAAATCTAAAATCTAAAGTCTAAAGTCTAAAGTCTAACATCTAAAGTCTAAAGTCTAAAATCTAACATCTAAAATCTAACATCTAAAGTCTCAAGTCTAACGAATTTATTCGTAACTCTATAGCCCATAATAGTTTAGTTTGATGTGTTAAAGTTTCTCCTTTAGGTACTTGCCTGTATATGATTTTTTGCACTTTACCAATTCTTCGGGGGTTCCCTCAAATACAATATTTCCGCCTAAAACCCCGCCTTCGGGACCTAAGTCGATAATCCAGTCGGCATTTTTTATTATTTCGGGGTTGTGTTCGACAATTATTATGGAATTGCCTTTTTTTATTAAGGCATTAAACGACTTTAGTAGGTTGTTAATATCATGAAAATGCAGGCCTGTTGTTGGTTCGTCAAAAATAAACAGCATAGGTTGGTTGTTGCGCTCTTTACCAAGGAACGATGCCAGCTTAATGCGTTGGCTCTCGCCGCCGCTCAATGTCGATGACGATTGCCCGAGCTGTACATATCCCAGCCCGACATCGATAAGCGTTTGTAGTTTTTTAACAATTTTATTTGTAGTTGTGGTAGGTTTCTCCGAAAAAAATTCCATGGCTTCGTCAACCGTCATTTCCAAAACGTCAAATATATTTTTATTAAGGTAGGCAACGTCTAACACATCTTGCTTAAAGCGTTTGCCTTTGCAGCTCTCGCAAACAAGTTCAATATCGGCCATAAACTGCATTTCAATTTTTATTGTCCCGTCGCCTTGGCACTCATCGCACCTGCCTCCATCAACATTAAACGAAAAATGAGCAGGTTTGTAGCCCATTATTTTTGCGGCTTTTTGTTCAGAGAACAGTTTTCGTATCTCATCGTAAGCTTTTATGTATGTAACGGGGTTTGAACGTGATGATTTGCCGATTGGGTTTTGGTCAATAAACTCCACATCGGTAATTAGGCTTAAATCTCCCGATAGTTTATCAAAATGCCCCGATTTGTCGGAGTGGCCGCCGTACCGTTTTTTTAGTGCGGTATAAAATACATTTTTTATTAACGATGATTTTCCCGAGCCTGAAACTCCGGTAACTACAGTCATTGTGTTTAAAGGGAATTTAACCGTTATGTTTTTCAGGTTGTTTTCTCGTGCGCCTTCAATTGTAATATAGTTGTTCCATTTTCTCCTTTTTTGGGGGACAGGTATTTGCAGTTCGCGAAGTAAGTATTTGGTTGTCAGACTGTTTTTACTCTCCATTAACTGTTTGTGTGTGCCGTGAAAAACCACTTTGCCTCCATTTCGTCCTGCCAAAGGGCCAATGTCAATTATTTCGTCGGCAGCCCTTATTATATCTTCGTCGTGCTCAACAACAATAACTGTATTTCCCAATTGCTGCAAATCTTTGAGTACTTTTATCAGAAGCTCGGTATCGCGTGAATGTAAGCCTATGCTTGGCTCGTCTAAAATGTATAGCGAGCCCACTAACGAGCTGCCTAACGATGTTGCCAAATTAATGCGTTGCGACTCGCCACCCGACAGGCTCGATGAAAGCCGGTTGAGCGTTAAATATCCCAATCCCACGTTTAATAAAAACTGGATACGGCTTTTAATTTCGATAAATAATCTTTGGGCTATTTTATTGTCGTGGGCGTCTAATTTTATTGATGATACAAATTCTGATAGTTCATTAATGGGCATATCAACCATTTCGGTAATAGGTTTTCCGCCAACCTTTACATATTGTACCTCTTTTTTTAAGCGTGCACCATGGCATTCAGGGCATTTTGTTCTACCTCTGTACCTCGACAGCATTACCCTAAACTGTATTTTATAGCTTTTTTCTTCAAGGTAGGAGAAAAAGCGGTTTAGTCCTTTAAAATATTTGTTGCCCGACCAAAGCAAGTCTGTCTGTTCTTGGGTTAGCTCCGATATAGGTTTATGAACTGGAAAACCGAATTTGTCTGCCGAATAGATAAGCTTGTTTTTCCACTCGGCCATTTTTTCGCCCCGCCAGCATGCAATGGCATCATCATAAACAGAAAGGCTTTTGTTTGGTATCACCAAATCCTCGTCAATGCCAATGGTCATTCCGTAGCCTTCGCATTTGGGGCATGCGCCTAATGGGTTGTTAAAGCTAAACATATGAACCGACGGTTCTTCAAAAATGGTATTGTCGGCCTCAAAGCGGTTTGTGAAAACTTTTTCGGAAGAGGCGGCATCTGTCAATATGCGTATTAAGCAAGTGCCATGCCCTTCAAAAAATGCCGTTTGAACAGAGTCGGCAATCCTGCTTGGGGTATCGTTATCATTATTTACTGAAATACGGTCGATTACAATGTTTATCCTGTTTTTTTGTATGGAATTATCATTGAATTCATCAATTTTGATAATATTGTTGTCAACCTCTATTCTTGAAAAACCTTGCTTTGTCAAAATATCCAATGCCTGTTGGGTTGTTCTGCCATTGGTGTTGTTTAAAGGGGCAAGTATTAATGCTTTTGTGTTTTCCGGAAATGCCATTAAATAATCAACTACATTTTCGGTATTGTGTTTTTTTACCAATTTATTTGAAATGGGGGAGTAGGTTTTGCCAATTCGGGCATACAAGAGTTTTAAATAATCGTAAATTTCGGTTGATGTGCCAACTGTTGAGCGCGGGTTGCGCGTGTTCACTTTTTGTTCAATGGCAATTGCCGGCGGAATACCTTTAATATAATCGACTTCAGGTTTATTTACCCGCCCTAAAAATTGTCGGGCATACGATGACAGGCTCTCGACGTACCGTCGTTGCCCCTCGGCATACAACGTGTCAAATGCCAACGATGATTTTCCGCTTCCCGAAAGGCCGGTAATAACAATAAGTTTGTTTAATGGTATTTTCAGGTTGATGCCCTTTAGGTTATGTACCTTGGCGGCTTTAATATCAATATATTGTTTTTTTATATTTGGCATAATTTTACACTTATTGTTATATAATCTATTGACAATTAATTATTTATTAGGGTTA
>CAYQPP010000106.1:0-11319 GCA_964419235.1 uncultured Bacteroidales bacterium | reverse complement strand
CGTTGAACCCATTCCAAAGGCTTCAAAACCTAATTCGGTTGAAACCGATGTATTAATAGAGAACTCAAATGATGAGAAACTTGTTTCGGTAATTTCACTCTCCATACTCTCCTCATAAATTGCGCCTGCATCAAACGATAAGTTTTTATTTTCGTCAAAAACATTTTTCATTTTTATTGCCCAATACTTTTGATACTCGTTTTGTGCAAGGGTCTTACGCCATAAATTGGCTTGTTGCATATAGTAATCTGCCGAGTCGGCATTGCCTTCTGCAAGTAGTTTTTCGTAGAACATCTCAAGGTCAGGAATCAGATAATTCTCAATATGGTTTTGAGTAAACATAAATGATGTCCCAAAAGTTAAGCCAAGATTTAAACCTTTATCTAACCCAACGGTAAATCCATCAACATCTGTTCCAAGGTTCTCTTCGCCTGTTCCGGCAGGAATAATACCAATACAGTTTGACACGCCGTAAGTAATATTTGTTGAGTGCCCGAAAAACAGATCACCCATATCGCCTACATAAGCGGGGTCGTCGCTGGTACTGTATGATTGTGTAAATGTTGTAGTCTGCTCATGTGAGTGCCCACCTGAATAGTTTGATTCAAAACCTATACCTGCTTCAAAGTTTGCAACTTGTTCGTTAGTGCTTATAATACCGGCACCAAATCCTACAAATGTTGTAATTTCCCATCCAAGGTCAATCTCTAAGCTTGTATTTACCGACGATGAGTTATCGAAGCTGTTTGATGTGCTGTTAGATACAGTAAACCCTGACTCAAAATAAGCTGAACTGTTTGAACCCGGAGGGTCGCGTAAAATAAAGTCAACCTGATCGGGTCCTTGTGTTACAAAATTTTGTCCGGTAGGAATACCTCCAAACACATAAGCACGGAATGGACCGCCCTCAGGCCACTGGCTATGCATTGCACCACCATCACCGGTGTAACTGTGTATTTCAAATGTTTTTGTATAGCTTAGTTCAGGATGTAAATCGTCTTTGGTAGGATTTGGGAAACCACCAATAAAGTCATAAACAACTTGTCCGTTCTCTATTGCATAATCAACAGGTGCAGGATACGTTGCACAACCGTTTATCACTGTTATTTTTCCATCTTGAACAGGTACACGGTCAATGCTGCTGTTATCAATATTTTCATACTCTTCAAAAACATTTACAATTGCAGTGTAAAATGCTCCTTTAGTAAATGCAGGATAGTCTAACTTATCACTGCCATCAGCATTTATTAAAGTAAATGCAACGGTGTCTTTGTTAGCATCTTGCACATATAAAATGCTATCGTAAATATATTTATTATTATTTTTACTAACCACCTCAATTGTAGGTACGCTACGATAAATCCAGTTACGCTTTAAATGGTACATATAGTTATAAACAGTATCGTGGTAAGTTGTGTCGTTACCAACAATATTCATTAATGTAGCTGTATCGGTAGCAGTTGATTCAAGCATTGGGTCGGCAAGGTTAATTACCGTAAGATCGTCAATACTGTTAAATTCATAAGTACTGTTGCCAATGTTGTGTGATGCGTCAACAACAAACTGATAGTGCTCAGGGAATAGTTTCACTTCGTATTCGCCCGTAGCAGCATCGGTAGTAACCGTTATTGTTGTTTCAGTGGTATTTGCTATTGGATGACCTTTAACAGCTTTAACCGTAAAGTCGCAAACCCCAAGGTTATTTACCGACTTGCCAAAACCTATCTCTTTATCGCCCTCAATAGTACCGCCAACAATACGTCCGGCAACAGTCATAAATGTAGAGTCGATAAATTGAATTCCCGATACAGGGTTATCAAACAGGTGGTAAGTAGGTTCACCCTGTGTGTCTTTAGGTGGGAAATACCCCTTTGAAAATGTGTGGTTGAGTTTAGTTACCGAAATAAAATGCTCACCAATAGGCACCTCGATTGAGAAATTTCCATCGGTATCGGTTGTAATCGGTGATCCTTCAGTACTAATAACAACTTGTCCGTCAACTGACAGCATTACTGCCTCAACAGGGAAATTGGCGCCAACATATTTAACATTGCCTGTTACAATAAACGATGATATGTCGGTAAAATCTTGACTGCTATAAACCAAGGCATTCTCACTTATAAGCATACTTTTTGTGGCAGGATTAAACTCATGAACACCAAACGAGGGTGTTATGCTGTAAGTGTCGCCACTGCCCTTAAACCAAATGCCTTTTGCCTGATAGTTACCGCTTAACTCAGTTAAAGCTCCCAACGAAAGGGTTGCCAACGATGGAATTGCATCAGACCAATTTGCTCCGTATATTGTAGCATGCGATTTGTTTGGCTCATCGCTATTGCGTGAATGGTCAAAAGCAAAGTTTCCTGCTTTTTCATCAAATCGTAAATTGGTAACAATATTATCTAAATCGCGACTAAGCATCAAACCTTTATAACGATTAATAACGCTATCGGAACGCATTGTATTCCAAACTCTTAATTCATCAATAAAACCGCTGTAACCAAGTGCTACAATTGTTGTATCAAAAACTAAATTAGTTGCAGCATTATGTGTTGCTACATTTACCCCGTTTACTAACAGATTAAGGTTGTTTGCATCGGCAGATATAGCAATATGGTTCCAACTGTTATCATTCCAAACATTGTTTGCATCGGTTTTAATATTATACCCGGAAAGGGCTGCATTTGAGAATGCCGATAACACTCCTGAGGCTGCATATTCAATTATTAGCACGCTGTTTTTGTAAAGAATAAACCCGTTATCCAAAGAGTTAGGGCGAATCCACATTTCAACGGTTTTACCTTCTGTAAAATCGAAAGTATTTACAGGGTTTATTTTAAGGCTGTCATTTCCGGCAAAACTTAAACAGTTGCCTTGAATTTTTGTGTCATCCTCATAACCAACAGTAAGCTTAACATCAAATACCGGATTTCCTCCTGCATAAGATACCTGTCCGTACATTGCACCCTCGGGCTGACGGAAGCCTACCGAAATAACCGAGTCGGTGCGTAGCTGTGTTTCACCACAAGTTCCGTAACCAACAATTAAATATTCGTAATATTCGCCTGCATTGGCATCTTCATCAATCCAAACTTGTGTTGAACCCCTGTCGATAATTTTAACTACCTGCCAACTGTTTCCGGTTGCATATTTACGACGAGATATTTGATACTCGTCAATAATATTTTGTTTATACGATACCCAGTTAAGAGCTATTTTATTGTCAAAATATCCCTTTGACGCATCGAGAGTATCAATGGCATCAAAAATATCCTCTTCAAGAGTAAATGCTTTGGTATGCGATTTAACATCGTTAAAATCGTAAGTTTTGGCAACCAACTGATATGTGTAAGGCACACACAGTTCGACAGCACCATCGCGGTAAACCAAACTGTCTTTTACCTCTTGGAAAGTTTGTGTTATACCCGTTTCGGTATTTGTGCGTTGTATTTCAACCCCTTTACAGAAATCTCCCGAATATTTATAATCTAACCTTACATAAGCCTCTTGTGTTGCCGAGTTAATCTCTTTTGACAGCTCAAGCGTTGGGATATTGAAACCGACATTGCTTGTTTCAATATTGGTATTGTTGTTATAACAATGGCTGATACCCTTTATTGTATATTCGTAATAAGTACCCGGCAGGGCAAGGGTGTCAATATATTGAAATAGTTCCGTATTGTTTTCAACGGTTGCAAGCTCCTTAAAATTATCTTCGCCTGCCAAACTGCGTTTAATCTCAAAATTATCAATCAGGTAATCGTTTGTACACTCCCATGTAAGTTTTAGGTTTTGAGAGTAGTCGCCTTCGGTAGCCTCAAAGTTTGATATTACGGCGTCTTGGTTAACTGTCCAAACGGTATCAGAAGTACTCCAACTGCTTATTGTTGCTTCATTGTAAATAGCTCGTGCACGGTAGTAATACTTAACACCCGGACAAAGTCCCTCGGCATTATAGCTTGTTGTTTTGCCAATATTTTCGTGCAACGCCAAAGGCGGCACAAAAGTTTCATCGTAAGCAATCTCAACTTCAAAGCTTTGTGCCGACTCAATATCATTAAGGTTAATAGTAAAACTACCCAATGTAACATTAGTTGCTTCTAGAGTAATTGGGGTAATAACACCCTCTGAATTGGCAATTGTTGCATCTCCTTTTAAAGTAGCATCATTTTGCAATGCCATATCTTTAATGGTAGTTCCTTCATGAATTTCATCAAAAGTATAATGAGCAATATAATGCTCGCTTGCACCTTCAGGTTCTGAAAGGTTCATATTTGCACGAATTTCATCTTGAGAACACACTTTATTCCAAATACGTAATTCGTCAATCTCACCTGTATATTTATCCCAAATGTTAGAATTGTCATACAGAGCACCAATTATTAAATCTGTGGGAGCTGTTAATGGGGCTTTTGAAGTAGTAGTTTGTTCTGCTTTTAACTTACCATTAACATACAATTTTATGATACCTGTTGACATTTCACGTGTTGCTGCAATATGATTCCAAACATTTGTTTGGATACAAGAATCGCTGACAATACTAAAATCAACACCGTTTGCTTCATCACCAACTCCAAAAACAACACGATTGTTTTTAAAAGATAAACCAAAATCATTTTTCTTTCCACTAATTTCTCCCGACACAAGGCCATCTCCTCCATAAAACACATAATCTCCTCCTGTATATGCAGTAGGTTCAGGCTTTATCCATAATTCTAAAGTAAAATCTTCGGTTACGGGGTTATTAATTACTGCATATTGGTCGCTACCGGCAAGGCTTAAACACTTACCCGGCAATAAATTAATACCTCTAACAGTAGAGTACTCACTCCATTGTCCATCTACTTTAGCTTTAACCCTATAGAAGTATTTTTGATTTTTATCAAGATTATCAATATGGTAAGTTGTAGCGGTTGTGCTTATGTTGTTTACAACTCTATTTTGCATATTAACATCGGTAGCAACGTCAACAACATAGTTAGTTGCACCTGTTATGGTTTTCCAGTTTAAATCGGCAACCGTAACGCCTGCAACAGTATTGCTTAAAAACGGTGTGGTTAAAACATTTGCCCGCTCATAAGATACTGTTCCCTGAATAGAGCCATCACGTCCAAAGCCTGAGCTGTCGGCTGCATTTGAGTTATCAAACGTATAATATGAAACAAGCCCGATTTCAGAACCTGTAAGTTTTTTATGCGCACGTTCAAGTACTTCATTATTTGTAAGCGGGTTTTTATAAATAGCTATCTCGTCAAGTGAGCCCGAAAAGTTTTCGCCTAAAAACAAATCTGATGTAACGCTAATATCGGAAAATTCTTGTGTTTGTGTAGTTCCTGAATCGAAATATACTTCTTGCTCTTCTCCATCGATAAGTATCCTGTTGTTACCATCGCCTGTAATTACTGCAAAATGGTGCCAACTGTTATCAGTATAAAAGTCATTTCCTTTACGAACAATCATCCAAAGTTCTAAATTATCGGCATCACGAAGCCAATATGAAAAACTTTCATCATCATAAGTTCCGTTAACATCGCCAACTTTTATATAAGAATAATTAGTTGCATCTCCTTTAAGGCTGTATATCACACCTTTTTCATTAGTTTTAAACCAACCTGTAACAGCTCCAGCATTTTTACCGGCAACTTTTCCGATATATGCCGAAATGTCAATATAATTTGCATCTCCGCTAAGGTTAACGGCAAGTTCGCCTGAGGTGGCTCCTGTTGTTTTAACAGTACTTGAACCGGGCGACCATGCGCTATACCTGTCGGTATAACTCATTACACCATAATAGTAGTTAGTGTTTTCTGTTAATCCGGTAACATTATAAGTTGTAACATTCCCAAGCACAATTGAGTCTAATCCCTCAACAGGTTGAGTTAAAAGTTTATCGGTAGCAACCCTTACCAAATATTTGGTAGCGTTGGGTACAGCTTGCCAATTTGCAGTAAATCCGGTGTTTGCAATAGCAGTTGCATCTGATAAAAATGGTGTTATCAATGCTTTTGATTCAGCCCATGTAACACCGCCCGACATTGTACCGTCAAAGTTTCCGGCCTCATCTTTAAAGGTTGTACCCTCGGCTTTGTCAACATTGTAGTATGCAACAAGACCGATTTCATCACCGTTTAAAGTTTTATGTGCAAACTCTTTAAGTTGTGCAGGTGTTCGTGCTGTATTCCATATACGAATCTCATCAAGAGTACCTTTCATTGGTTGCCAATTTCCACCATCATATTGGTTACCGAAACCACAATTTTCACCAGATTGTTTAATTTCTAAATCATTTGCAACATCAAGTTCAATATTAAGCTCTCCATCGATATAGATGTACATTTTATCATTATCATATACACCGGCAATATGATGCCATTTATTGTCATCAACCGGAATATCACTATCTAAAGCTACTTGGCTACCGGCTGCAGACATAAACTCAAAGCGGACATGATTCATTTTGTCACTAAACTTTGTAAGGTTCATACCAAAACCGCCACTGGCAGCAAAGTTTGAGACAATACGTCCCCATTTTATAGGATTCTGCTCATCGGGTATTTTAACCCACGACTCTAAAGTAATTGTATTCCAATTGCTGCTCATTACCTGACCAACATCAACCATACCGTCAACACCATCAAATTCTAAAGCATTTCCGGGTGGTGTTAACAAGGTAGATACCTTTTGTATTGCACTCCATGCACTCCAACCTGTTATTTTTGATGCTACATGTATATAGTATTCGGTATTTTGTGATAGTCCTGTAACAGTATATGTTGTGTCGTTTGAAGCAACAGTAGTAATAATATTTTGAAAATCTTTATCGGTTGCAACTTCAATTTTATAATCGGTTGCATTATCAACTGTAAACCATGTAAGCTCTATTGATGCATCAGTAATTTTATCGGTTGAAACCAAAGGTGTAATAATTGCATCAGACGATACCCATTGCGGGTTGCTTATAATATTTGCATCAATACCATTTACTTTGTCGGCTACCGTATTGCCTGATAGTTGGTCAAAATCGTAATAGGCTAAAAGGTTTTCTTCATTACCTGTTAATTTTTTGTGCATAGTTGCACGTATTTCGGTTTGGGTTCTAATATCGTCCCAAAAGCGAACCTCATCAATTGCACCTTTTAAGAAATCACCTTGTTTTGTACCATCATACTCTTGGCCGAATGATATTTGGTTACCTGTATAGAGAGGCGATTCACAATTAGAAGTTTCGCCTACCAATTTACCATTCATATAAAATTTAGTAGCTCCGACACTCATGCTTACAGCCAAATGTACCCATGCACCTTTTGTATGGTTGTTAGATGCTATTGTTACTTTTGACCCACCTGATTTCTCCTTATATAAGCAGTAACCTTCGGCGCTTTGATATGATAGTAAGTATTTATTACCTCCACTTGATGTATTAATTGCCAAAAAGCGACCATGGGTTTCGGTTGGGTCAAGATATGCCCAACACTCCATAGTTGCATTGGCTTTATTTCCTTGTTCAGCTATTTGGTTAGCCTCAACAAAATCATCTTTCCCGTCAAGGTAAAGAGCATTACCCGGCACAGTCATTAATGTATTTGTATAATTTACTTGTGAGGTTTTGCTGTTATTGCTGTTTACTCTGAAATAATATTTTGTGCCTTCGTTTAAGCCGGTTGCATCATAAGTTGTATCGGTTGCATTATCTGCTGTTTTAACCAAATTTGCAAACTGAGCATCGGTGGCAACGTCAACAGTATAACTTGATGCACCGGCAACAGCACCCCAAATTAAAGAAAAACCTGAAGTTGTTTCTGCCGAAGCAGTTGCCGCAAAATCATTTAAACTTACAGTTGACTCAATCCAATTTGTTTCGCCTTCGATAGTGCCATCAAATACATTTGCATTATCAATAACCTTTGTTCCTGTTTGCAGGTCAAAATTATAATATGTTACAAGGTTATTTTCATTGCCTGCAAGAGTGTTATCCATATTGGCATTAATCTCGGCACCGGTAAGAGCCTTATTCCATACACGAAACTCATCCATTTTCCCATTATAAAAATCGGATGGGTTTGCCCCATCAAATTCCTGACCTATTGATAGAGTAGAACCATAAGGGAAAGCATCGGCTAAACCATTGCCTGAACCTTTTAATATACCATTAACATATATATTTACAGTATGATTAACATCGCTACCAATAGTAACTGCTACATGGTTCCAACCTGAACTTATTATAGCAGTATCGCCAAACTCTAAATCTTTAACCGTTCCGTCCGGTTCTTGCTGAGCAACTAAAAGGTGTCCGTCAGTTTCTGTAAATAATATATAATTATTTTTTCCGGCTGAAGTATTACAAGCCCAAACGGCTTGTCTTCTGTTTGTTGTACTTATCCAACACTCAATAGTTGTTTCGGTAAATTCGTATTTACATACATCATTTGCCTCAATATAAGTTGAACCGTCAAACTCAAAAGCGTTACCCGGAGGGTTCATTTTTGTTGCAGTATGTGCATATTGCCTTCCCCACTCATTATCGTTAGTTTGAACATTTACTTTGTAGTAGTAAACAGTACCTTTACTCAGGCCATTTACAGTATATGTTGTTGCGCCACTTGTGGGCTGATTAGACAATACTGTATTATTAAAATCTTTGTCAAGAGCCACATCAATATAATACTCTTGCACATTTGGCACAGTATTCCAATTGATTGTAAAATTATCGATACCGATATTAGTTACCGGTTTTAATATGGGGGTAAAAATAGCATCAGAGTTTAAAAGACCTGCCGATGTTAAAGTTCCGTTGTAACTACCGGCTTGATCTTCAATATCGCCACCTGTAACTTGGTCGAATGAATAGTATAGTTCCAGATTTCCTTCATTACCTGAAAGAGTTTTATTCATATTAGCTTTTAACTCTTCTAAGGTTAACTCTTTTTTCCACACCCTAAATTCATCGATAAAGCCTTTAAAATTCTTATCTGCATTAATTCTGTCGAGTGAAGTTGCTGCCACTTCACCTGTTACAGATAATGTTTCAAGTTGTTTTCCGTTTGCATACAGCGTTAAAGTATTATCACTATTCCTAAATGTCATTGCAATGTGGTTCCATTGCCCTGTTTTTAATGCTTTTTCGGTATCTCCCGAATTCCAATTTGTACCATCACCATAACCATAATGAATTCTGTCATACTGGAATATATAAAGAGAAGGTGCTCTATTTAATGCAGCCACTTCAGGAGATTTATTTCCACAAAGATTATAATAGCCGCCATCCATACCAACATCTTCGCGCGGAAACACCCACATTTCAATAGTAAAATCGGTGCTATTAAGTTTTAAATTGTTATTAATCGTTAAATTTTGGTCTTGCCATACTGTTAGGGCATTCCCTGCACTATTGGCAAACTGTTGTTCAAAACAACCCAAATCAACCACTCCGGCAAATACCCTTTGGTTTCCGTTTAAGTCATACGGTATCGGCTCATCGGTATCTCCATCGTTGTCTAAATCCCATTTGTCTTTTGGCAAATATGCATTTGAACCTTTATTATTTACAGGAGAATTACCCCATAAAGAATAATCGCCATCGGTTGATGGTACCGTAATATTACCCGGATTAGTTATAAATATAGGATTTTCATCAGTATTCCCATTTACATCTTTATATACAACACTTCTTGAGTTGTATATATTTATATCAACAGCTCCCGAGGTATAGAATTCACCATGATAATCCCATATAATACTATTATACATAGTAAAAGAGGAGCCATCGTTAACAACCCTGAAGTCAGCCATTTTATTTGTTCCATCACTATTGTTATTGGCAACAAAGGTACAGTTATAAGCCTCAAAAGATGATGTGCGTTCAACAGTAACAGCACCACCACCTTCATTTGTTGGTTTTAAAGGAACTTTATTTCCGGAAAAAAGAGAGTTATAAACTTTACAACTGGCGTTTTTAGATAAACCAAGACCTCCACCATAAAATTCTCCTGTTTCGTTTCCTTGTATTTTACTGTTATAAATTCTTATATTACAACGTTGATCATCTTCCCATGATGCAGCACCAATTCCGCCACCCCATGTACCTGCGTAATTACTGTTTATGGTACAGTTAATTATATCAACATCGCAATTAGCAAAAAAAACAACTCCACCACCCCAACTAGCCGCACTATTATCTAAAAATGAGGTGTTTTTCATAAGTACTCTTGCATTTGCAATGGAAATACCACCACCATTATCTAGTGCTTCATTGTTTTCAAACAGACAATCTTCAATAATTGAAACATCATCGCCTTGTTCAATAAAAACAGCACCCCCATATTTACCTGTATTACTTTTAAAAGTACAACCAATTAGTTTAGCACTTGTATTATTAAAATTTACTGCACCGGCATGAGATTCGGAATAATTGCCCGAGAATGTGCAATTCTCAATTATCATTGAACTCTCATTAATCCAAATAGCTCCACCATCAGCCTTGGCATAGTTGCCATAGAATTCACAGTTAACAACCTTTGGCGATGCACCTTGGCATAGCATGGCTGCACCACCCATATATGGGAATACATCGTTATCGGCAACAGCTCCGGCAAGTATGAAACCATCGAGAACGGCTGTTGTATCAACATCGGTATTTGTTGGAAAATAGAACAGTTTTAAACTATTGCTTCCTACAACATCGGTATGCTTAGTTACATAACCATCATCGCCAACATTATCGTTTTGGTCAATATCGCCACTCAAAACAGTTTTGTATGCAACCAAATCACGTTGACTTACTGCTGTTTCGTCGCCGGCAAAACCACCGTATAACGTTACTCCGTTTTTCAACGTAAAGTGGTTAAACCTTTGGTCGGCTGAACCAACTGCATAGTTGGGCTGACTTGTAGGATAGTAAACACCTGCGGCAACCCATAATTGGTTTCCGCTTTGTGCTGCATCAATTGCAGTACTTAAATTAGTGTAGGCATTTTGCCAACTTGTTCCGTTGTTTGAGCCTGTTGCGTCGGCATCAACGTAAATTGTTTGTGCATTAATAAATGTAATGCTTAATAGTGCAATAATTAAAGGTAGTACTCTTTTCATACTTTATGTTATTATATTAGTATTTCTATTTTACGAGGTTTACTCGAAACAAAAATAATTTTATCAACTAGTATCATACTATTAATATGTATCTGTTTTTTTATAGTAATTGTTTTTTAAATAAAGATGCAAAAAACACCAACGAAGCGTTTGTTATGTTAAGCCAAAACCATTTTATAAAAAATTTTTTAGCATATTTGCACTATTAAAATAAACAGTATCATTAATCAG
>CAYQPP010000105.1:0-11359 GCA_964419235.1 uncultured Bacteroidales bacterium | reverse complement strand
TTTGCTCTCTCGATTTTTTGGCACAAGTGCCGCAGCCGATTATGGAATTGCCAACAGGATTCTGAATACTCCATTAAACTTGGTTAGCTCATCGGTTGGACAAGTTTTTTTTCAAGAATCGTCAAATATTAATAACAAAAAGGGAGACCTGCATAAACTGGTAAAAAGCATTTATAAAAGATTGTTTAAAATTGGTATAATACCCTTGATAATAGCAGCAATTTTTACTCCTTTTATTTTTAAATCTTTATTCGGGGAACAATATATTTCATCGGCATTAATGGTTCAAATAATTATTCCATGGGTGTTTTTAGGATTTTTGACTCAACCCGTAAGTTCCTTGTTCACAGTTCTTAAAAAGCAAAAATTCATGTCCCTGATAAACATAGTTGTTTTGGGTTTTCGGTTTATTGCTTTATACTTAGGTTTTTATTTATATAATAATATGCTAATCTCGGTGCTTTTTTATGCTATTGTTGGTGTTCTTTTCAATATTTTCCAATTATACTATTTTTTAAGAATATCAAAAGAGAATGTAACATATTAATTACCAACATGGGAAAAATTATAATCAATACAGGCTCGGCAAAAGGATTCAAATGGCACACTACTGATAATGTTTGGGCAAAAGGATATTTCTTTGATGCCAACGACAATTACTTTGAGAAAGAGCAATTGCTTGATTATTTTAAAACCATTGATACACATAGATTATTTGTTGAAACTTTAAAAAATTGCAATGGCGTTTTCTCTGTTATTATTAAGCAAAATAATGAGATTTGGTGTGCAGTTGACAGAAATATCTCCTTCCCCCTGTTTTTCTCAAATATAAATAATGAATGGATAATATCTGATAATGCGGACTTTTTGAAAAACAAACTATCAGATATTAAAATTAACACTTTACAAGAGACTGTTTACAAAAGCTTAGGGCATACTTTTGGTAGCGAAACATTGATTGCAGGAATTAATCAGGTGCAATGCGGGCAAACCATACTATTAAAAAATGACAGAGCAGTTAAAAAAGAGTTTTACCATACCTTTTCGGTGAAAACATTTAATAACAAAGATAAAAATGAGTTGTTAAACCACGGGTATGAGTTGTTTGAAAAATGTTTTAAGCGGCTTGTAAAAAGCTTAAATGGGCGTACTGCCGTTATTCCATTAAGTGGCGGATTCGATTCAAGGGTAATTGCTGCCGGTTTAAAAAAACAGAAATATGAAAACGTAATTTGTTTTACCTATGGGAAAAAGAGAGATAATAATGAAATTGAATTGAGCAAAAAAGTTGCAAAAACCCTTAATTATAAATGGGTATTTATTGAATATAATAACAAATTATTTGATGACTTTTCAAATACTGTTGAATTTAATGATTATATAAATTTTTCGGGACATTTAAGTTCGCTGTTTTATTTGCAGGAGTATTTTGCAGTTAAATATCTTAAAAACAAAAAATTGGTGCCGGCAAATTCCGTATTTATCCCCGGACATTCCGGTGACCTTATTGGTGGAAGCCAATTGATAAAGGTCTTTAGTAAAAACTTGAATGTTAATAGGATTCCAACATGTTTTATAAATAAAAAAAGCATCTATAACCCATTAGCTTCAAAATATAAAAAAAAGCTAAAAAAATCAATACAGGCTGAAATAACCAACAGCTCGACCAATAAAGGGGCTACGGTATTTGAAGAGCTTGATATAAAAGAGAAAATATCAAAAGTAATTTTTAACTCTTCAAACGTATTTGACTTTTTTGGTTATGAAAAACGGTTCCCCTTTTGGGATTTAAACCTCCTTGATTTTTTCTTATCGTTACCCCCTGAACAAAGAGAGATGAAAAAATTATATGATTCAATTTTAATTGATAAATATTTTAAGCCTTTTAATATTTACTTTGAAAATGAATTACAACCATCAAGATTTCGGATAGTATTTCAAAAAATCAAAAATAGCATAAAACAACTTATGCCGTATAGCTTTAAATTTGATTTGCTAATAAAAAGAGACTGGCTAAATTCATATGAAGCAACAATGCCGCTGTTAAATGAGATGAAGAAAAATGGGTATAAAACCAATTTTAAAGCTATATCATTTAATGAGGTTTTAATTGATTACTACATTTTTACATTAAAAAAAGAGATTAACTCCAAAAAATCAACGAACCTTTCAGTTTAAAGCATCCCCCATTACCTTGTCAAACCTGCTGTCCATGCAAACGCTAATATCTGTTGTAATAAATTTGCCATTGTAAAACAGGCTGAATATTGTTGCAGGGCTCGGTGCCGATTGCGCCTCTTTCATTGTACGCAGTTTAATGGTTTTCAATGGTATCTTTCTCTTTTTGGCTGTTTCGTATATTGAGTTTTTTGCATGGAATTCGGCAAACGGGCAACGGTTTGAATAATAGATTACAATACCATTTTTATCGGGGCACTCCCCGCTTTTTACCGACTCGTTAAAAGTGGGGTTTTTAGCTTTTGTGTCTATCTTTTTTACTAAGAGGCTAAATCCGCCCGAAATTTTCTCAACCTCTTCAAACCCTTGTTTTATAAGCCATTTTGTGTCGCTCATAAAATGGAATTTTTTAGTTCCTACAACAGTTACAAGCCCATCTTTTCCTTGCTTGCTTGCATCTTCAATCGCAGTTTTTATTAACTCTTTGCCGTATCCGTTTTTTTTATACTTGCCCGATACCCAAAAACAGTTAATGTTTAAATAATTTGGCGCGGTTATAGGTACCCATGCTTTTTCGGCAGGACCATATTCAATAAACACCTTTGCCCTTGCATCAATCCGCCTAAAAACATATCCGTTTTCAAACTCGCTGCGCAACCAATCTTTTTTAGCTTGGTAACTATCAGAGCATTTTTTGTCAGAAATTGCGCAGCAAATATGCTCTTTTGATATATTGTCTGAATTTAGTTCAATTAGTTTTTCCATTTTTTTAAAGTTGACTATCCCCGAGGCAAAGCCTCAAGGAATTATTTTGATTAAAATATCGCAATCCCAACAGTATCGTCAGAACTAATTTTGTAGCGCTTTATTGCCGATACTACATAAACACTATTTTTTTTCTGCTTTTTAAACCGCTATTTTCAACCTCGATTATATACACACCCTTTTTAAGGCTCGATAAATCAATGGCGTTTTTGTTAGGTTTAATATTTAATACGCTTTGCCCAATTTGATTATAAATTATTACCCTTTCAGCCTTTTGGCTATTGCTTATTAAAATATTCAATATGCCGTTTGTGGGGTTTGGGTAAATCATAATATTTAGTGTATATGGCTGCTGTGATATTGATAATCCGTTTGGCTTCGATAACGGGTTTCCTAAAAGCCAATCGGTTGCCGTCCATAAAAAATTCCAGTCAGAGCCATTGTCGCTAAGCCCTTCAGCAACGTCAACAGAGTCTCTGTTGCTGTCTTCTTCTATTTCAGGATGCGGGCTGATAAGCAATACCCTACCTTCGCCATAAGCAAATTTTATAATTGCAGGTTTGTTTAAAAAACCGTCAAAAGTTGCAACCGTATCAAAAGTTGTGCTTGCATAAGCATTAAAAACCGAGCCGCCCCAGTAAAGCATATCTTCTTTTTCGGGTTCAAACAGGTTTATTTCATCATTTTGGTTCATGGTAAGGGTTACCATAGCATTAGCGGGCCAAACGGCCAACTCGTCTATTGGACCAACGGCTTTACCCTGAAAAAGATTTAACTGGTAATTGTATGTGATTCCCTGCCACACCAACTTATCGCAAGCAAACTCTGCCCCTGCACACATGCCTATATATGCACCATTATCAGAAATTAAATTTTGTATATTTACTATTCCAGCTGAATTTATGTCGGCATTATAATAATCGGCATACCCACCCGGAAAATAGATCGCCTTATAATAATCTTTTAAAACTACCGTATTAATATCTTGTGCAGTAACCCTATTATGAGTTACTCCTTTCCAATTTAAAAATTGCTCAAATGCCACAACACCATCTTCCCATGCACCAACTCCCCCATCATTATAAATTGCAAAATCATACTGCTCTTGCGCAAACAATGACTGCGTAATAAACATTAAAAAAAATACCCCTTTTGCCAATAATTTTACTTGTGCCGCCATAACTATTCTGTTTTGTTAAAAATAGTAATTATTTTGCTACTTTCGTATATTAATAATTCTGTAAAACAGAGGCGCTAATTGATAGCCTGCTGATGTTAAACAAGTTAGTATAAATTAAATATAATCTGCATGAACAACGATATAAACCGCTTAATAAAAAACTTACCCATAATTATTATACTAACAGTTGCCGCAATACTCAGGTTTTATAACCTGCACCAAATGCCATACACCTTTGATGAATTTAGCACCCTGTTTAGGCTGAACTTTGACAATTTTGCCGATTTAATAGAATTTGGAGTTAAAGAGGATGGCCACCCTGCCGGCATGCACGTTTTTATGTACTACTACACAAATATTTTTGGAATGTCGGTTGAGGCGGTAAAAAGCATATTTATAATTTTTGGAATAATTTCGGTTTACTTTGTTTACAAAATAGGCAATGCATGGTTTAACAAAACCGCCGGACTGTTTGCCGCCTCGCTAATGGCGGTACTGCAATTTCCGGTAACACAAAGCCAAATTGCACGCATGTACGGCTTTGGAATCCTGTTTGTGTTGTTAACCGTTTGGTTTTGGTATCAATATATCGAAAAGCAAAAACTCTCTTTTGGAAACCTGTTGGGTTTTATACTATCGGCATCGGTATGTTCATATACACACTATTTTAGCCTTTTGTTTGTTATAATTATAGGCTTTACCGGACTATTATTACTGAAAGGAAAAAAAAGGAAATACTATGTTTTTTCGGGCATAGTTATTTTTCTGCTTTTCACACCGCATTTCAAAATTTTCCTATATCAACTGCATAAGGGCGGCATCAATTGGCTGGGGCCATTCAAATTTTCATCATTGTTGAACTATATCGAATATTTTTTCAACCAATCGTTAATAATTGCAGGATTAATAATAGTATCGGTTATGGCATTTTTTAAAAAGCCGGTAACTAAAAACAGGTACAGGGGTATCAGTATTGCATGGTTTTTACTGCCAATAATAATTGGCGCTGTTTACGGCATGCTTTTCTTAAATGTTATGCACGAAAAAGTGCTCTATTTCTCATTCCCTTTTATACTGCTGTTCATAAGCTCATTTATTAAAAATATTAAACCAAAAACCCAAATAATATTGGTATTATCAATAATGGTTATTGGTGTTTTTTCGCTTATAAAAGAGCGCAAGCACTACGAGCTTTTTTATAAAAATCTTCTTAAAATGGTAGCCGAAGACTCATATAACTGGGTTGATTCAGCCATGGTAGATAAAACTGCCATAATAAAGTTTACCAATAAACGAATGGATAAATACTACATGGATGACCACGCTTTTATAATTAAAAACACCATTTATGGCGACTCAATAAAAAATGCAAAGCAGTTCGTAAATTTAATTACAGGGTTTAATAAAGAGTATCTGTTTTTTGGCTTTCCGGAAAAGATTAACACTACATACCTTTCAATAGCAAAATACTATTATCCAAATGTAATAAAACGCAATTATACAGTTGCCGGCGAAACATGGCTATTAAAAAAGGGAACTCCGCAAATTGAGTGGGATTGCAAATATTGGTCGTATTCAAACACCTTTGACAATGCCGAGGAATTAAACGGATGCGACAGCATAGTTATTGATTCAACAGGTAACCACTGCGGTTATTCATCTCAAGAGTACATCGGCACAAAAGAGTTTTTATTATCAGAAATAACATTCTCAAAAAACAACTTTATTGAACTCTATGTTGACGCTGTTCAGTTAGATTCAATTGGCGGTGCACTATTGGTTTCAAGCATTGAAAAAAATGGTAAAACAATCGACTGGCGATCGTCTGATTTTAATAATTTCATATCAATCAACAACCACAAAAAAGTACACTTCACAATAAAACTGCCGGATATTAATTACCCTAAAAATGCAAAAATCAAAATAACTATTTGGAATAAACTAAAAGGAAGATATCTTTTTAACAAAATCCAAATAGTAACCCGCCCGGGTAACCCTTTTATTTACGGACATATAAGGAAAATACCTTTTAATACATCGAAATATTTTTGTAAATAAACTAACACCCTAAAAATATTATTACTAATCGGTATTATATATTGTTTTTCCAAACTCCGAGCTTGCTGATTAGATACAATATATTTTTGCTGCTTTAAATAATTATATTTTACTATTTTCGTAAAATATTAAGAAATACCTATTAGCAGTATATGAATTTTGCCGGAAAAACATTTTGGATAACAGGAGCAGCCTCGGGCATGGGCAAATCAACCGCCATAGCCTTGGCTAATTACAATACTTACCTTATTATTTCAGATATTGATACAAAAGGATTGCAGGCAACTGCTGTCGAAATTGAAAAAAAAGGCAGTACGGCACACATTGAACTCTTAAATATGTCTGACACCGACTCTGTTTTTTCAACTGCCCAAAAAGTAATAAACAGCGGTAAAAAAATTGCAGGTTTATATCAATTTGCAGGAATTAGCCAACGCTCGCTGATAGCCGAAACACCCATTGAAAACGACAGAAAAATTATGGAAATTAATTTTTTTGGGGTTGTGGCGTTAACCAAAGCATTATTACCACATATGATAAAAAATGGAGGTGGCCAATTTATGATAGTCTCAAGCATAGTAGGCAAATTCGGCTTTCCGTACCGCTCGGCTTACTCGGCATCAAAACATGCGCTACACGGCTTTTTTGAAACCCTTTTGGCCGAGAACCATAAACACAACATTGAGGTTTCAATAGTAATAGGAGGCAGGATACAAACAAATATATCGAAATTTGCCATTGACAAAAACGGAAAAGAGCATGGCAAAATAGACGCAGGACAAGCCAATGGCATTACCGCCGAAAAAGCAGCACGCCAAATTTTAAAAGGATTGCAAAAAGAGAGATACGAAATACCCGTTGGCGGTAAAGAGCTATTAATGCTAAAAATAAAACGCTTTTTGCCAAACTTGCATTATAAAATGGTACGTAAAATTAAACCAATGTAAAAAAACATAATTGAAAAATTGCTTGTATCATAAACCTATCAATACAGCAATTTAACAATGTAACAATATAAAAAAATGGCAAAAAGAATAAACGGAATACAACAGCTCGGAGTAGGTGTAACCAATGTACAAGAGGGTTTTAAGTGGTATCGCACCTACTTTGGAATGGATATAAAAATGTTTGAAGAGTCGGCAATGGCAGAGCTAATGCTGGCACACACCGATGGCAAGCCACGGTCGAGGCACGCCATACTTGCACTTAATTTACAAGGTGGCGGAGGCTTTGAAATATGGCAGCACACAGGCAAAAAACCCGAGCCTCAAAAATTTGAAATACAGATAGGAGATTTGGGTATCTGCATCGGAAAACTAAAATCGGCCGATATTCATAAAACCTACAATAAATTTAGCAAGTGGAATATTGATATACTTACCCAAATTGACAAAGACCCCGCAGGCAACGAGCATTTTTATGTTAAAGATTTATACAATAACACATGGGAAATAGCCTATGAACCAAATATTTTAAAAAAGCAAAAATCGGTTAACGGTGGTATTTACGGGGCAGTAATTGGAGTTAAAAATATTGATGAAAGCCTGAAAGTTTATAGTGGTATTTTAAATTACGACACGGTAATTTATGATGTTAAAGATAAATTTAACGATTGGGCAGGGGTTGCAGGGTGCGAAAATACATACAGGCGTGTTTTATTAAAACATTCCGAAAAAAGAGACGGCTCATTTAGCCCGCTGTTTGGCCCAACATGCATTGAGTTGGTTCAGGTAATCGACCGCAAGCCCCGCGATGTTTTCGAAGGCAGGATATGGGGAGACCCGGGGTTTATCCATATTTGTTTTGATATAAACGGCATGGATGAATTGCGTGAAGAGGTAAAAGAGAAAGGATTTCCATTTACCGTTGACAGCGCAAAAGCAGGCGATACCTTCGACATGGGCGAGGCAGCAGGCAGCTTTGCGTATATTCAAGCGCCCGAGGGCACGTTGATAGAATTTGTAGAGACACACAAAATACCGCTTATCAAAAAATTAAACTGGTATCTCGATTTACGGAAAAGAGGCGAAAAACCATTGCCAAATATCCTATTTAAGCTATTCGGAATAATGCGTGTAAAATAAACTAAATAATTAACCATTTTATACGTATTAAATATGCCCGTTCACAGTAGGTTAAAAATATCGGCGTTTATTATTTTTGCACTTCTAATTATTGATGCGCATTGTCAACCTCAGTTCTCTGATAGTATTATTACCGGAGCCGAGCAAACCGAAGTCTATTTTCCGCTGTTGAAAGGCAAAAATGTAGCACTAATTGCAAACCAAAGCTCGTTAATAAAACAAACCCACCTTGTTGACACCCTGCTGCGCTCACACGTTAACATTGTAAAAATATTCTGCCCCGAGCATGGTTTTAGGGGAATTGCCGATGCTGGCAAAACTATTGACAACACAAAAGATACAAAAACCGGTTTGCCCATAATTTCACTTTACGGAAAACATAAAAAACCAACCGTTCCCGATTTGCAAAACATTGATATTGTGGTGTTTGACATACAAGATGTTGGCGTTAGGTTTTACACCTATATATCAACATTGCACTTTGTTATGGAGGCTTGCGCCGAAAACCATTTACCACTCGTAGTGTTAGACAGGCCAAACCCAAACGGCTTTTATGTTGACGGCCCTGTTTTAGATACAGCCGTAAAATCGTTTGTAGGAATGCACCCCGTACCCATTGTGCATGGTATGACTATTGGCGAATACGCCTTGATGATAAACGGGCAAAAATGGCTGACAAACAAAATTCAATGCGATATTTCGGTTATTACCTGTAAAAACTACAATCACAAAACATTATATAAACTTCCGGTTAAACCATCGCCAAATTTGCCAAATATTAAATCTGTTTTGCTGTACCCATCATTGGGGCTTTTTGAGGGAACGGTTGTTAGCGTAGGCAGGGGAACCAACTCCCCTTTTCAAATATTTGGGCATCCGCAATATAAAAAAGCCGATTTTAAATTTACACCCACAAGCACACAAGGGGCAACAAACCCAAAATATAAAGGAGAGTTGTGCAAAGGCGTTGATTTAAGGAGTTTAGGCTTGGAAAAATTGATAAGCAAAAAACAGATTGATTTACAATATTTGATTGATGCTTATAGTACATTGCATAAAAAAACAACCTTTTTTAATAACTATTTCTATAAACTTGCCGGAGAAAAAACCTTGCAACAGCAAATAACCAACGGCCTGCCGCAAGAGCAAATAAGAGCATCGTGGCAAACCAAAATTACCAATTTTAAAAAAATAAGGAAACAATATTTACTGTACCCCGATTTTGAATAGCCCCTAACCAAATATCAAAAAAATTATTGGTTGACTTTTAACGTTATTGTAAGCAAACGTAATTTATTACTCCTATCAAACTGGCTGTAAATCAAAGTCTTTCTTGTTTAATTTTATCTTGTTATTTGAAAGAGAATTTAGAGTCTTTTTAATATGTAGTACCCTATCCTGTCTGATATAAGTTGGAATTAAATATTCAAGTTTTATTTTAAAGAGTCTATTGATAACAACAATATCATCTTTAGAAAAAGGTCTTAATCCATTAATCAATTCAGACATATATCCTTTTCTGTGATCCAATATTTTTGCGAGGTCATTTTGATTTAGCCCAACTTCTTTCAGCTTTTCTTTAATCAATTCTTTTCTTTTATAATAAAATTCGTTTTCAGCCTGAATTAAAGTCTCTGCTAAATCACTCTCTTTTATTTGATTATCAGTTATCGAATTTTCGTCCGCCCAATTCTCTTGTTCATATGATTTAATCAAATTACGAAGATGTTTACGAATAGGCACATAGAATTCATCATCCTTAACAAGCACCCGCAATTTTAAATATATTGATGTAGCTCTTTCAAACTCTAATTCACTTGATAGTGATTCTATTTTCTGTATATTATGTATTGAGAATTTATCCATTTATATCATTTTTTGATTTCGTAACCATTTCTTTATCGTTGATTTATTACCCTTAAAAGTTTTATCATACTCATCATGCGAGCCTGCCCAAACAACTATTGCTTCTTCATCCTCAAAAACTATCAAAATCATAGTACGATGAATATTTATATCAAAAAAATAAAATCCATCGTTATGAACACAATCAGCATCAGGTCTAGATTTTTTGATATCTATTTTGTTAGTCCAATTTACACTCTCAATATCAGAAATCAAATTATCGATTGCTAAAATCAGTTTTGTGTTACCACGATTCTTTCTTTTAAGTTTAAGTAATTTACTTTTTTGTAATAATTCCAATTTTTCAACTATCTATTTGATACAAATATAACAAATAGTTTCATATATTATAGAACTATTTAAAATATTTTTTTGATTCTTAACAAATCTGTAGTCTCATGCCATTATGTTTGTTAACCCTTAAGTATAGGAATAAATTGGGCTAAAAGAATTGTGAAATTTGAAGTAAACAGTTTTACGGCAATCGCCAGCAATATTATACCAAAAAACTTTTTCATGATATAAATCCCGCCCTTGCCAAAAATCCGCTCTATTAATTTTGTGGCGCTCAAAACAATAAAAACAACAACAATATTTAAAAATAGAGCTATTATAATATTAATTGTCTCGTATTCGGCCCTTATGGCCAAAATTGTTGTAAACGAACCTGCTCCTGCTATTAACGGAAAAGCAATAGGTACAATAGATGCACCGCCCGGCATGTCATATTTAAAAATATCACGTCCCAAAATCATCTCTAACGCCAAAAACAGAAGCACAAACGACCCCGCAACGGCAAACGATGAAATATCTACCCCAAAAAGGCCTAACATTGCCTCGCCCACAAAAAGGAATACAACCAAAATAACAAAGGCTACCAAAGTGGCCTGCAAAGCATTAATCCCACCACTTTTGTCCTTTAAATCAATAATAATAGGCACCGAGCCAAAAATATCAATAACCGCAAACAGTACAATAAAAGCCGAAAAAATCTCAATAAAACTAATATGCATAACTCTACAATATTTAAATACCAATACAACCGCAATTTAATAACAATTGTTCACTTATTACCGATGTTTTTTAGCTCGCCACCAATTTAATAACCAATATCAATTTCATTGTAGTTTAGGCAAATAATTCCTCTTTAAAGAGGGAAACAGATACTTCTCTTAACTACAACAATATT
>CAYQPP010000104.1:0-11375 GCA_964419235.1 uncultured Bacteroidales bacterium | reverse complement strand
CCCAACCCACAAGCTTAACAGCAAATATTTCGGCAAAAGGGCTGACTGTTTCAAGTGCAACCGCCGATAACAAAACATACGACGGCAACACCGATGCTACAATATCAGGAGGCACATTGTCGGGCAAGGTTTCGGGAGACGATGTTGTTTTAACAAACGGAACGGCTACTTTTGCATCTGCAAATGTTGCAAACGGAATATCGGTAACCCCTAATTATTCAATAAGCGGCAACGATGTAGGCAATTACACCTTAACCCAGCCCACAGGTCTATCTGCCGATATCACAAAAGCAGCTTTAACGGTAACGGCCGAAAATAAAGCTAAAACCTATGGCGAAGACAACCCTGAATTGACATTTACTTACTCAGGCTTTGTAAACGGCGAGGGCGAAAGCGTACTTGATACCAAACCAACGGCAGCAACAGCAGCAACAGCTTCAAGCGATGCAGGGGAATATGACATTACAATATCGGGAGGCGTTGATAATAATTACTCTTTCACTTATGTGAACGGGACACTCACAATCAACAAAGCCGACCAAACCATTACAATTACAGCTATAAGCACAAAAGATTTGGCGGTATCCGAAGACCACAGCTTTAACGTAACCGCAACAACAACAAGCAGTTTGGTATTGACTTATGAAATACAAAGCGGGCCTGCCACCATAAGCGGCAATACTATTACCCTTACGGGAGAAACGGGTACGGTAATTGTAAAAGTCAGCCAAGCGGGCAACACAAATTACAATGCTGCATCGGCAAATACAAGCTTTAATGTAATTGATAACACCAAAACCGACCAAACAATTACGTTTAACACTTTGCAAAACAAAACTTACGGCGACGATGATTTTAATTTGTCTGCAACCGCAAGTTCAGGACTTGATGTTACTTATACAATAGTTTCAGGGCCTGCAACCGTTTCAGGCAATGCCGTATCAATTACAGGTGCCGGCGAAGTAACAATCGAGGCAAACCAAAGTGGTAACGATACTTATAATCCTGCCCTTGCCGTTCAACAAACATTTTCGGTAAACAAAGCAGGGTTGACGGTTACAGCCGACAATCAGTCAAAAACCTACGGCGAAGACAATCCTGAATTAACATTTGCATACTCGGGGTTTGCAAACGGCGAAGGCGAAAGCGTGCTTGATACCAAACCAAGTGCTTCCACAACGGCAACCGCCTCAAACGATGCAGGAGAGTACGATATTACAGTATCGGGTGGCGTTGACGATAATTACTCTTTCATTTATATCGGTGGTACGCTTACTATCAACAAAGCCGACCAAACGATTACGATTACCGCAATCGACGATAAAGATGTGTCTGATGCTGCATTTAACGTAAACGCAACAACAACAAGCGGTTTAGATTTAACATACGCCATAACAAGCGGTCCTGCAACAATAAACGGCAACACCATTACCCTTACGGGAGAAGTTGGGGAAGTTGTCGTTGAGGTTAGCCAATCGGGCAATGTTAATTATAATGCCGATACGGCAACGGTAAGTTTTAATGTTATAAACAGCGACAAACAAGACCAAACAATAACATTCAATACCATTGAGGATAAAATTTATGGCAATGTGTTTAACCTGTCGGCAACTGCAAGCTCAGGCTTAAACGTTAGTTATATTGTAATATCAGGACAGGCAACAATATCAGACAGTACCGTAACTGTTACAGGTGTTGGTAATGTAACAATTGAAGCTAACCAAAGCGGCAATGATAATTACAATCCTGCCCCTGCCGTTCAACAATCGTTTGTTGTTGAAAAAGCTATGCTTACCGTTATTGCACAAGATACCGTAAAAAAAGAAGGCGAGGCTAATCCTGATTTTGAGATGCTATTTACCGGATTTGTAAACGGCGACACCATAGCCGATATTAATGAATTGCCTGTTGCAACCTGCAATGCCGACGAAAACAGTACTGTCGGAACTTATGATATTGTATTGACAGGAGGCAGCGACAACAATTACGACTTTACTCTAATAAATGGGGTTTTAACTGTCGAAACAGCAGATGGTATAAGCAATATTGGTTTTGTAAATATTTCAATATATCCTAACCCTACTTATGGCAATGTAACTGTAAACCTATCAGAGTTAAATTCTGAAACAGGTTTTGAAGTTGAGGTCATAAATACAACTGGAAAAACTATTAAAAGGTTGTCAATAAATAAGTTAGATTATGACAAAGAATTTTCAGTTGACTTGTCAAACAAACCACAAGGAGTATATCTGTTAAAAGTAAAAACCGATAAAGATTTCTTTATAAAGAAAATTGTTAAGAGGTAGTTGTTTTTTTCATGGTTAATAGTTATCAGCCCGTAGTATTATGTACTGCGGGCTGTTTTATTTACTACCTTTGCTCAAAATTAAAACATGGCAGGCATCTATATACATATACCATTTTGCAGACAGCGCTGCCACTATTGCGATTTTTATAAAACCACCCAAACACTAAAAAAACCTCAATTTATTGATGCTCTGATAAAAGAAGCGCACCTGCGAAAAGGTTGGCTTGGCGGCGAAAAAATTAGCACAATATATTTTGGCGGAGGTACGCCATCGCTGCTTACCGCCGATGAAATAAAAAGGATAATTGATGCCATTTATTCAAATTTTAATGTTGATGCATTGCCTGAAATTACGCTTGAGGCAAACCCCGACGATTTAACAAAAAGTTATATCAAAAGCATAAAAAACACACAGGTTAACAGGCTGAGTATTGGTATCCAGAGTTTTCAAGACACACAGCTTGTAAAAATGAACCGCAGGCATAATAAGCATCAAGCCATTGAGAGCGTACAGCAAGCCCAAAACGCAGGGTTTACAAATATTAGCACCGATTTAATTTACGGATTGCCGCAAATTTCAATAAAGCAGTGGGAGCAAGATTTGGAGCAGATGCGTGAGTTAAATATCCGGCATTTGTCGGCGTATCATCTTACTTATGAGCCGGCAACCCAATTTGGAAAAATGCTACAAACAGGCAAACTGCTACCCGTTTCCGAAGATGAAAGCATAAAGCAATTTAAAATCCTCATAAAATGGGCAAAAACTAATGAGTTTGAGCATTATGAGATTTCAAACTTTGCCAAATCAGGGTTTTATTCAAAACACAACACAAGTTATTGGCAGCAGCAAAAATATTTGGGTTTGGGGCCGTCGGCGCACAGCTATAATGTAAATTCACGCATGTGGAATGTTTCCGACATAGATAAATACCTTGCCGGAATTATGCAAAATATAAATTATCATGAATCGGAAAACCTGTCGGATATTGATAAATATAACGAGTATTTAATGACTTGGATGCGCACAAAATGGGGTGTTAACCTAAAAAAGGTTGGCGAAATATTTGGTATTGAAAAACAACAAGAACTTACAAAAGCAGTACAGCCGTTTATTGATAACGGAAATGTTTTTCTAAAAAAAAATAGCGTAATTTTATCCGATAAAGGGATTTTTATATCAGATTTAATCTTAACAGAGTTGATGGTATTGAAAAAGCCCTAAAAGAGTTAGTCCCGAACTCGTTTCGAGAGGACAATTTAGTATATTACGACACTCAAAGGTCTTGCAGACGCTTTGAGGTCGAAGGACAAAACTTTTGAGCATGCTTGCACCTCGAAGCATTGCGGGGTAAACCACAACAGTTTTTTCTATAAATACCCCCGTATCTTTTAAAGCATACGCATTTTGCTTATAATCTGAAATATATTTAATAATATCGCATCATAAAACTTAAACTAAAAAAATATGTGTGGAGTTGTATCAATAATATATGCCGGCAACAATAAAAATATCGGCAACGAGGCCTGTTCTCTTTTAAAAAAATTGGAGTACCGCGGCTATGACAGTACCGGAGCATCATTTTTGACAGAAAAAGGCGAAGTGCTTTTAATGAAAAAAGTGGGAGCCCCATCGGTTGTAACCGAAGAGCTTGAAATAGGCAAGCGCAGCGGACAAAAATTTATTGGGCAAGTACGCTGGGCCACTTATGGCTCGGTAACCAACGAAAATGCACAGCCCCACGAGGTAAAATGCCATACCCATATTGTAGGCGCACATAACGGCAACATTTCAAACACCGACGCCTTAAAAGAATTTTTGACAGAAAATGGACATAAAGTAGTTTCCGATAACGATGGCGAAATGCTTGTGCACTTAATAGAGCATTTTTACGCACAGCTGATAAGCGAAAAAGGCAGTCCATCGTCAAAAGATAAAATTGAACTTTTTAAACAAGCCATACGCAAAGCCGAAAAAAAAGCAATTGGCTCGTATGCAGCTTGTGTTACAGCACCCGATATACAAGGGGTGTTTGCCATAAAATCAGGGTCATCGCTATATGCCGGAAAAGGCAGAGATGCCAACGGCGATTTTATTGTTGTAAGCTCCGATTTAACGTCGGTACTCTCAAAAACACGTTTTTTAATACCGCTAATTGAAGGCGAAGGCCTCTATTTTACCCATAACGATTATACGGTTTTCTCACTCTCAAATCAAAAAGAGGGCAAGCCGGGCTTAAAAAGGTCGCGACTAAACATTCAAGATATTGCATTGCAGCCGAGGTTTAACTACTACATGGAACAGGAGATTTACTCCTCATCATCCAACCTCGATATTTTAATGAAATACTACCTTGTTGAGGATGAGGAAAAACAGATATTCGATATTTTTGAAAACAGCTATAAAGGTTGTAGGTCGTTACTTTACGATTTTGTTAAGCTTTACGATATTTTTAATCAAAAAGAGCTGAAAAATGCGTTTAACGAAATTATTGGCAACCCTGTTTTTTTAAATGTGTTTGATGCCGTAATAAGTAATAATTTTAAAATATTAAATAATGCCAAATCAATAGGATACACATCAGAAGATGCCCCATTATTAAAAGAACTGTTAGGGTTTGGCGAAGATTTTTTTGATAAACTTTTTGTACTCGACCTTATTATTTTATGGAAGAAAAAAAGGACTATATTAAAATATAAAAACCAAACCTTAGACATTTTCAACAATGCCAGAGAAAAAGGGGCAAGGGTTTATATAGTTGCCTCAGGCACCTCGTACCATGCAGCCCTTACCGCCGCACTATTTTTCAATAGCATTCAAAGTTTTTCTGTAATTGTTGCAAACCCGGGCATGTTCAGATCGTTTTACCTTGCATCGGTAAAAGAGCAAGATATTTTAATCGGTGTAAGCCAATCGGGCGAAACAAAAGATTTAGTCGATATTTTTATTGACATACGGCAAAAATACGGCAAAAAAATAAAGCTAATATCAATTGTAAACAATGAGAATTCGACCATCCCGCAAGAAAAATCGGACTTTTACCTGCCTATTTTATGTGGAACGGAGATTGCCGTAGCAGCAACAAAATCGTTTATCAGCCAAATAGCTCTGTTTAAGCTTATTGCCTTAAGTATGAGCAATACCGACGATGAGGTAAAAAACAAGTTAGCCAAAATAAAGCATTACATGGATTTTACCTTAAAAAATATTGAGGACGATATTACCGAAGTGGTGCTTAAACTGTTTATGAAACCGTCGATGCACATACTCGGCACTTCGCTTATTGGGGTTGCAAAAGAGGGCGCCCTAAAAATACGCGAGGTGGTTCTTAACCATACCGAAGGGTACGATTCGGCCGAATTTAAACACGGCCCAAACACAATTCTTGGTAAAAACACCATCTACTCGTTTAACGATTTAGAAAAACTTCATTCCAATATTTTTGGTTATCTGCAATCATTAAATAAAAATGGTTTTAAAAACCAAGAGCAGTATAATGCATTTATATCACTAATAAAAAACTTTAAGTTTAACGATTACGGAGCTGAGATATTAAAAGGAAATTATGAAAACGACCAAGAGCGCGAAGTTTACAAAAAGGCTTACGAAAACTATTCGGAGCATATAAATATTGAGGATTATTTCTCGAACTACCCGCTTATTTTTATTTGCCCACCCGACGAAAGAGATAAACGCATTACCATTTCGCAAATACATACACATAAAATACGCGGTGCCGATATTATACTTATTGCCGAAGATGATGATGATTTAAAACGGGCAGTTGAAGGTGTGCCTGCCGGCGAAGACAAATATTTTAACAAATATATAAAGATTCCGAAAACGGGCAACAAGTTTATTTTTGTTTTTGAGGCTACATTAGCATTGCAAATGCTTGCTCTAAAAATGTCGATAACAAAACGCAAATACCTTAATAAAAACAAAGTTGAAAACCACGGCGTTCACCCCGATGTGCCCAAAAACGTATCAAAATCAATAACGGTTGATTAATTTATTGAAGCAAAAGCCAATGTAGCAACACTAACTGTTACATTGGCAGCTTTTTTTAAAACTTGGGCACATCCTTCAATTGTAGCGCCTGTGGTTATTACATCGTCAACCAACAAAATATGCTTTTTGTCAAGCTCCCCACTATTTTTTACACCAAAAACATCCTCAACATTTTCCCAACGTTCATATCTCGATTTGCGGGTTTGTGTTTCGGTAAAAACTTTCCGGTAAAGAATATCGGTACGCATTTTTGCAGGCAAAACCTCCTGTAACCCTTTGCAAATCATCTCGCTTTGGTTATACCCGCGTTTATGCCGTTTTTTTGGGTGCAAAGGTACAGGAATCAAAAAATCAATTTCATTAAATACCTTTTCTGATACTAAATCGGCTGCATACAACCTCCCCAATTCAATACCAATATCATTGCGCTTTTTATACTTTAACATATGCAATAAATGTTGATACTTGCTATCTTTTTGAAAAAAATAAAAAGCCGCCGCCCTCTCAATCTGCACCCTTCCCCAAAACGATTGCTCAATAGGGTTGCCTAATACTTTATGAAAATATGTTCGGGGTAGCTCGTATAAACATTTTGTGCATAAAACTTTCTCTTGTTGATATAAATTTGCTTGACAAGCAGCACAAAGCTCAGGGTAAAACAACCCTAAAAAATCTTCAAAATATGTTTTTACCGATTTTAAAATTGACATTATGTTTTATAAATATCTCGTTTGCTTGTAGCAAGGCGGTTTGTAAACAAACAATAATATCAAAGATACAAAAACCAACCAATATTATTATTGCTTTACTCTATTAATAAAATTATTATAATATGCTTCTTGTCAATCATATACAATTAATTGTCGTAATAAAAGGGCAGTAAATATTTATGCCAAAATTATATTCGGCTATAAAATAGTTTTAAATTTGTTTTATCAATTAGGGTATTTAAAGCACTACTCAGCTTATTTTAATTAAAAAAACATTTTATGAAAAAATTTACTACTTTATTTTTTGCGGCAGTTTTAACATTGTCATTAAATGCACAAAACAGTTTAAAGAGAAAAGGCTCTAAAAATCAATATGAGATTATTAAAAAATCAACAGATATAAAAGCAGACCACCCAAAAAATGTTGAGGTTTTTTATGAGAATTTTGATGTGTGGCCATTAACCGGATGGGGTTTTTATGAATTGGGCGATACTGTTGGTTGGACTGACCTTGTTACCTTTGGTGGCACCAATGGTGGCTATTTAGGTCCCAATGCGGCAATGCATACTTATGAAGCTTTAACAGGTACCGACGACTGGATGGTGTCGCCGGCTATTTCAATAGTTGACAACAGTACCATGCTATCATGCTGGCAGCATGTTTTTAGCCCCGGTACATATGCAACAGCCCAAATTATAGTATTGAACGGACAAGACCCAAACACAGCTACAAAACTCGACACTCTTTATGAGTGCGAGAATGAAGATATTGAATATTGGGAAGAGATATCGGTATCATTGGGCGATTTTGCAGGACAAACAATTTATATAGGGTTTAGATATGCAGGTACTGAAATGTCACAAATATGGGGCATTGACGAACTTAACATAAGTTATTCAAAGCCAAATGATATGGCAGTTTCTGAATTTTCTCCAACATGGATAAAATTTAATGACAAGGTATTTCCTGTGATTACGGTTCAAAATGTTGGCGAAAACACACAAAACGATTTTGATGTGAAAGTTGAGATATTCGATGACACCGATAATATTTATACCGACTCAAAAACCATAACAGGGGCAAACCTTGCAGCCAACGAAACTTTAGAGGTTACAATGAACAATGTTTGGGAGGCTTCAATTGCAGGCGACCTTACAGTTAAAGCATCGGTAACCCTTGCAGGCGACGAAGCTCCCGGCAACGACACACTTGAAATAATTGTGCCTGTTGTCGATTTTAAGTATGATTACGATTTGGTTTATGCATACAATATTGTTGATAAAGACAATGAATTTTATAAACGCTTTGTTAGCATAACAACCAATGATGCCACCATTGAGCTACTGCCCGATGACAACCATTTTTTTGATAATAATATATATGCCGGTGATTATGTTGGTACTTATGACACAGCCATTATTGTTGCCGTTAATGAAACGGGCAAAGTGTCGTTTATTGATAAAAACGGCTCTGCTTATTATCATGGGCAATTAACAGGCCCTACTATATCGGGAATTTACGGCTTTACTTGGGGACAAAAAACAAATAAATATTTTATTACTGACGGATATAAATTATATAATGTTGATTTTAAAAACCTGACTTATTCTGAAATAGGGTTAATTATTCAAGAGCCGCCAGGTATTGTAAGCATTGCCGCAGACACAAATGGAGAAATGTATGGGATAAATGTTTTAAATAATAAATTTTACTCCATAAATACTGAAACAGGGACAGGTACAGAAATTGGAGAAATAGGTTTTGATATTAATAATGCACAAGATATAGGTTTTGATAGAACAACAAACACCCTTTACGGAACATTATACGGCTCAACAGATGGCTCAACAAGTGAAAGTGGGTTATATACTTTTAATTTAGAAACAGGAAATGTTACACTTGTAGGTTCTCTTTTTAGCTTACAAAACGAACTATCGGTATGTGCAATTTATTCAACTCCCGAAGTGGGCATAATTAATAAAAACAGCGCAGATGTTTCAATAAGCCCTAACCCCACAAGCGGTTTATTCAAAATTAACGCTAACGACAACTATACTGTTAAAGTGATTGATGTTACCGGAAAAATTGTTTTACAAACGCTTACAACAAATAATAGTACTAATATTGATTTATCGTTTGTACAAAACGGTGTTTATATTGTTCATTTAAGTAATGCAAAACAGACTGTTACTTATAAACTTATTAAAAACTAAGTGTCTGTTCAAAAATAAAGTTTAAAGAATATAGTATAAGGTACTATGTTTTGATTTAGGGTTGTATAGCGCCGTTCTTAAAGCAACAATTTTTAAATGTTAAATTACTGTTTTTTGAACGGCAGCTATTTTTTTATTACAAAACAGAATTTTTAAGTTGCTTAGGGTTTACCGAAAAAAGGTATAACTCATTTTTAAATAGTAGTTTTTTATGTTTTGTCAATTATAAAAGGGCTGTAAAATTCAGCCCTTTTATTATATGTGTTAAACAGATAGAATAAGTTTTAATTATTTGATATACAAGATTATAATCTTATAATATTTCTGTAAAGAAAAACTTGTTAGGCCTAATTATATATCTTTTTAGACAGCCTCAATATCCTTCCAAAATAGATTCTTAAAAATAATTATTAGTTTTGAAAGCTGATTTGTTGTTTTCAAAACAACTTCTTAACTAATATTTATGTATAAAAAAGCACCTATAGTTATTATTTTATTAATTGCTTTTATTCAACTATTTGCACAATTTAATGATAGTGTAACCTCTATTAAACAGCAAATCAACCAAGAAGCCGACAGTTTAAAAGTTGCAGAATTATATTTAAAATTAGCCCGCCTTTACCGTAGCAACAACGTTCAATTAGCCGAAAAATATGCCCTGCAATGCCTAAATATAAGCGAGCGCAACAACTATTTAATAGGCATAGCAAAAGCCAAACTCGAAATGGTTGATATGTTTGAATTACTAAAACCCGAATTTTCATACAACCTTGCACTTGATGCACACAGCATATTTGCTAAAAAAAAGGATTCAATATTTATAATAAGGTCGTTAAACAGCCTTGCCAACGTAGTTTATACTCAAGGAGATTATGACAAAGCCCTTGAAATTTATTACGAAGCATTAAAATTTGCCGAGGATTTTAACGACTTAGAGATGATACCCGCACTATTAAATAATATAGGAATATGTATTGCCAACAAAAAAAATTACGCAAAAGCAAAGCAGATATTTACAAAAGCCTTGCAAAAAGACGTATCAAAAAACAAAGAGATTAGCTTGGTAATACTTGGCAATATTGGCGAAACAAATGTTGAATTAGGTATTGTTGATAGTGTGCTGTTTTTATATGATAGTGCTAAACAGATTTGTAATTCGCAAAACAATAAAAAGGAGCTTGCGTGGCTTTATAATAATTATAGCAATTATTATAAGGCAATTAACAATTTAGATAGTGCCGAATATTACGCCCGAAAAGCACTAAAAAAATCAAAAGAGGTACAAGTATTAAACTATGAGCACTCGGCATACGAAAACCTTCGTATAATTTTTATGCTAAAAAATAACCCCGACTCGGCAATCAGGTATTTTGAATTTGACAATGCCATAAAAGATTCAATATCGAGGTTAGACAAACTAAGGTCGATAAGCCTGCTTACCATTAAAGCCGATTTGGAAAAAAACATGGAGATTAAAGAGCTGAAAAACGAACAGTTAAAAAATAGGCTGTATGCATCTGTCCTATTTATCCTGTTTATTTTAACATTAATAATATTCCTTTTTCGTATTTATAAGATAAACAAAACAAAAATGCAGCTCGAAAAAGGGAAAATACAATTAGAAAAACAGTACATCGAAGAGAAACTGATTATCAGAAATAGGGAAATAACAGCACATATTTTAAACTTAGTTAGTAAAAACAAGCTTATCGAAAGTTTAATACAACAATTAAACATCGACAAACCAACATTTAAAAAAGACAACCAACAAAAAGTTCAGAAAATAATTAATGAATTGCGGTTAAACCTAAATAAAGATATTTGGAAAGAGTTTGAAATACGGTTTAAAGACGTTCAACCTCAATTTTATAATAACCTTTTGCAAGCACACCCATCATTAACCCCCAACGAGCTTAAACTTTGTGCCTTTTTAAAGCTAAACCTTGCATCAAAAGAGATAGCAATTATTACCCTGCAAAATATAAGGAGTATTGAAAAAGGACGCGAACGCCTTCGTAAAAAAGTAGGAATCAACAACCAAGATATTTCATTGTCGGGCTACTTGTCGCAGTTTTAATAAAAAAAATTCCTCGAGGCTTTGCTTTGGGGTATTACGCCAACTTTAAGATTTTTA
>CAYQPP010000103.1:0-11425 GCA_964419235.1 uncultured Bacteroidales bacterium | reverse complement strand
TAAAAAAATCATAAAAATAGTTTGTTAGTGAGAATTATCTCATTACCTTTGTAGTGAGAATATTCTCATTATATTATTTAGTTTATTAAGTTTTATGCCAAGGCGACGGAGATTAAGAAAAATTGTTTCACCACCTAAATTTAAAGGTTATAGGCCATATGGCAATATTAAGCATAATAAACAAAATGTTGAATTATTGTACGAAGAGTATGAGGCCATAAAACTTGCCGATTACGAGTTGTTAAAGCATGATGAAGCATGTGAATTAATGGGAATAAGCAGGCCTACTTTTGCAAGGATTTATGAAAGCGCACGTCGTAAAATAGCAAAAGCTTTAGTTGAGGCGCGTGAGATTAAAACGGTTTATGGCGATGCATGGTTTGATAAAGATTGGTTTGTTTGCACAAGTTGCAACTCGCGGTTTAACATGCCTCACGAAAAGGCCGAAATGATTTGCCCTTTATGCAAATCGAATAAAATTGAATTAAATAAGTAGTGTTTGTATAAAAAATGTCAATTTTTAAACATCCGCTAACGCAATACAGGTTTAGGCATTTATAATTATAGCTTTTTATTAATAAAAATAGTAAAATAAAAAAATACAACAATTATGGTAACAGTAATAACTTCAACAGGAAATAGTGCAGATTCTCAATTTGATTTAAGGTTTGGCAGGGCTGCCTATTTTTGTGTGCTGAATGAAGAGACAAAAAAGGTTAAATTTATTGACAATATTAATAAAGATGTTCAAGGTGGTGCCGGAACAAAAACTGTTGAAACAATGGTTGAGTTGGGTGTCGAGAAGGTAATTTCGGGCGATTTTGGGCCAAAGGCTAAAGAGATGCTTGAGAGATTTAAAATACAGATGGTTATTATTCAAGATGATAATAATACTGTTCAAGATATTATAAATAAATTGTCGTAAAATAAATTAAAAAAGGAGGTAATTATGCCCGGATTTGACAGAACAGGGCCAGAAGGCAAAGGCTCACGTACAGGCAGAGCCATGGGTAAATGCAACCCAAACAACAACAATGCCGATACCGACACCAATGAGGATGGTTTTATCCCCGGTGCAGGTCGTGGAATGGGGCGTGGACTCGGAAGGGGAAACGGAGCAGGACAAGGCCGAGGAGTGGGCAGAGGTCGCGGAATGGGTAGAGGGCGGTTTTAACGCAACTTGCTTGTTCTGAGTTATCAATCATCGGATGACTTGTTTAAGCCACCCGATGGTTTTATTTATGACATCCATTGACGCTATGGTTAGGATGTAAATACTTGACATAAGATTTATTACATTTCAAGCTAATACAAATAAAAGCATATAAATTATATCATTATGAGCGGAATCGCTCAATTTGTTTTTTTTAATCAAAAGAATTCCTCGAGGCTTTGACTCGGGATTCCATATATTCTCCCCTAATTTTTAGGGGATATATCAACCAGCATTGCTGGTTGATAGAGGGGTAAAATAACAATAGTTTTTATAAATTTTAAATATCAAATTATATGAATAAAAAAATTGCTGTTCCGGTTAACGAAAATGGAGTGTTGGACGCCCACTTTGGGCATTGTAAGTTTTTTGCACTATATAATATTGAAAATAACAATATAGTATCTGATGATAAAGTAGTACCACCTCCGCATGAGCCTGGGGTGTTGCCAAAATGGTTAGCCGATAACGGGGCAACTGATATTATTGCCGGAGGTATGGGGCAAAAAGCTATCCAGATATTCAATGCCAACAAAGTAAACGTATTTGTTGGGGCGGCTACCCTGCCTGCAAAAGAGTTGGTTGAGGGGTTTTTAAGCAAAAAACTAAGCTTTGCATCAAACTATTGCGACCATTAGGCTGCAATAACTGCTAAGTTTGCCGGATATCAGAGGCTGACAGCTTTATGGCAATTAAATGTTAGCAAAGCAAAACGTAATTTTTTTAAACTATCATTAAATAACAATGAGGTCGGAGTGCTATTTTTGCATCAATAAAACTATTGAAAGGCTGGTTATTAAACAGGCCAAAACCGAGCATGATGCAGTTGGGTTTATTTCCGACATTCATAATATGCTGGCAAAAAACTGGGACAAGCCGAACCCTTTGCTGGCAACTTACATACACCGTACTGCCAAAAAAAAATTGAAAAATAGCAATTTGTATGAGCAGGAGAAGGAACAGGCAAACAGCATTTTGCTGAATAAATACGATTATTGGAAAAGCATAGTCGAAAAAAGCACAAACCCTTTGTACATGGCCGCCAAATTGGCCGTTGCCGGAAATGTTATCGACTATGGCGCAAACTCCGTTCCGGAAGATATTGAGGGCAAGATACATGAGATGATAAATAACGGTTTTGTTATTGACGACTCTGCCGCGTTATTTGAAAAAATAAAAAATGCTAAATCAATTCTATACTTGGGCGATAACGCAGGCGAGGTGGTTTTCGACAAGCTTTTTATTGAAACCATGCAGCATAAAAATGTAACATTTGCGGTTAGGGGCACGCCCGTAATTAACGATATTACGCTCGACGATGCAAAAAATGTAGGAATCGATAAAGTGTGCAAGGTAATCTCAAATGGGTTCGATGCACCATCAACACTGCTTAAATACTGCTCTGCCGAGTTTTTGGGTGTTTATAAAAATGCCGATTTAATAATATCGAAAGGGCAAGGTAATTTTGAAGGGCTGATGGATGAAAAACACGACAGCCTGTTTTTTATGCTTATGGCAAAATGCAACACTATGGCAGGTATGCTTGGGGTTAATAAGGGCGATTTGGTTATAAAAAAAGTTGAACAATAATAGGTTTCAACATTGTTGTAGTTAAGGCAAATAAATCTCTATTTGTAGTCTGTTTCAACATTTATGGTTGGAGAGGGATTAAAGGAGAGTAAAATAAATATTTGACTTGACACTAATTTTTTGGATTGATATAATATTATTGAAAATATGCCATTTAAAATAGCAATAGCAAGTGGGAAAGGGGGTACCGGAAAAACAACGGTTTCGGTTAACCTGTACCAATACTTAAAAAACAATATTTGTGATTCGATAAAATTGGTCGATTGCGATGTTGAGGAGCCCAATTGCAGCATATTCTTTCCCGAACTATCTTTGAGCAAAACAACTGTTGTAAATCAAATGGTTTCGGTTATTGATACCGATAAATGTATTTATTGCAAAAAATGTGTTGAATATTGCGAATTTAATGCCATTTCGGTTATTCCGAGTGTTAAGTATGCAAAAGTAAACTCCGATTTATGCCACTCATGCGGAGCCTGCTCGGTAGCTTGCGAATTTGATTCCATTACCGAACACCCTTTAGCAATTGGAGAGGTAAACTGCTTTAAATCAAACAATAACGATATTGTTGCAGAGGGTAGGCTAAAAATTGGTTCGGCAATGCAAACCATGCTTATAAAAGAGCTTAAAAAAAATACCGCCGACGATACTGATATTATAATTTATGATGCCCCCCCGGGTACAAGCTGTCCGGTTGTTGAAACTGTTTCCGACGCCGATTTTATTATTCTTGTTACAGAGCCTACACCATTTGGGCTGCACGATTTAAAACTTACCGTTGAATTGCTGTTAGACATAAAAAAACCATTTGGCGTAATAATAAACAAGGCGGGGCTGGGCAATAGTGGCGTGTCGGGTTATTTAAAAAGCAAAAACATTGAGTTGCTCGGCGAAATACCTTTTAATAAAGAGTATGCCAAAATTTATGCCGAGGGCAACCTGCTTAATCCTGAAAACAATATAATGGAAAAGCATTACAAAGCAATTGCAGAAAACATTGAGAATAAAATTGCAAGTTTATGATAGAGATAACTATTTTAAGTGGCAAGGGAGGTACAGGCAAAACCAGTATTACCGCAGCTTTGGCTTCAATAGCCGAAAATAGTGTTTTTTGCGATAATGATGTCGATGCCGCCGACTTGCATTTAATATTGCATCCTGAAATTAAAGAGAAGCATGTTTACCAAGGTGCGTGGGTAGCCACAATAAATGCCGATTTGTGCGAAAACTGTGGGATATGCATGACACATTGCCGTTTTGGTGCTATACACCAAATAGATGGGCAATATACAATAAACCCGCTACAATGCGAGGGGTGCAGGCTGTGCGAGCGTGTTTGCCCTATAAACACAATTACATCAAAGCGCAGCACAAACAATCATTGGTTTTTGTCTGAAACAAGGTTTGGAAAAATGGTGCATGCATCAATGGGGCCGGGCGAAGAGAATTCAGGCAAACTGGTAACCGAGATACGCCGAAAAGCACGCGAAATTGCAAACCAAACAAAAGCCGATTTTATTATTAACGACGGGCCTCCGGGAATAGGCTGCACGGCAATATCGTCAATTACCGGAACCAACAGGATTCTTTTGGTGATTGAGCCTACAAAATCGGGGTTGCATGACATTAAACGGTTAGTTGAATTGGTGCATAAGTTTAAAATACACATGAGCGCGGTTATTAACAAAAGCGACATAAACCCTGCTGTTACAAACGAAATAGAAAAGTACCTTAAAAACAGCGCCATTCCGCTTTTAGCAAAAATACCGTTTAACGAAACAATGGTAAATGCTATGATTGATGGAAAAACAATTATTGAATACAGTCCCGATTCGGAAATATCAAAATTATTAAAACAGGTGTGGGATGAGCTAAAACGCCCAGTACCCAACAAAACTTTTCATATTGTACCTAATGAGTAACTAATAATTAATCAAAATGGCAAAAACAGAACCTTTTAACAATCACATTTTTGAATATGAGCAGTGGTTTGAAGACAACAAGTATGTTTACCGCTCTGAGATTCAAGCTATCGAGAGGGTTATACCGGAAAATGGGCGAGGTATTGAAATTGGTATCGGCAGCGGGCTGTTTGCCAAGCCTTTGGGGATAACCGAAGGTTGCGACCCATCGGAAAAAATGCGCAAAAGGGCTACCGAAAAGGGGCTCAGCGTTATTGATGGTATTGCCGAAAAACTCCCTTACATGTCGCAAAGCGTTGACTTTGTTTTAATGGTTACAACCATCTGCTTTGTTGACGATGTTGATAAAACTTTTGAAGAGATTAAAAGGGTGCTTAGGCCTAATGGCAAGGCAATAGTTGCATTTGTTGATAAAGACAGTGAGGTTGGGCAACAATATTCAAAGCATAAAGAGAAAAGTGTTTTTTATAAAGATGCGGTTTTTTATAGTACAACCGAAGTGTTGGGAATATTGGAAAAACACAATTTTGTTGTCGAAAAAACACTACAAACAATTTTTGGCGATATGGCCGATATAAACGGGACTCAACATCCTGAAAAAGGATATGGAAAAGGCAGTTTTGTTGTGATAAGGGCAACAAAACAATAAACAAACACTTTTTTTATCTAAAATATAACAACTCATCGATATAAATAATTTATAAATTAAACGCGTATGAATACGAAAGGAAAATTTATTAGGGTGCTATTGCTGTTTGTAGTAGTGCTGTTGCCTTGGTTGGTTGCAGTAATTATTATTAAGGCAAATCGTGCAGAAACAAAAAAAGTTTTGGTAAAGGTTTATAATTATCAAAACGACACATTGCCTGCACCTGTTGACCACAGTAAATTTGCTGTATTGCAGCAAAATTTCGAAAAACCTCAGCAGGTAACCGAGGCTTGCTTATCGTGCCATAACAAAACGGGGCAGGATATAATGCAAACGTCGCATTGGAAGTGGAGTAGGGCTTTTGTGGATGATGCAGGCGATACTATTGAAATAGGCAAGCGCAATATTTTAAATAACTTTTGTATTGGTGTTGAAACAAACAAACCCCGCTGCACAAGCTGCCATGCAGGTTATGGGTGGGATAATAAAAAGTTTGATTTTACCGCACAGCGCAATATCGACTGTATTATCTGCCACGACCAAACAGGCACATATAAAAAATTCCCGACGGCATCGGGATATCCTGTGGATAAAGAAAAAATGTTTGGCAAGAAAAAATTTACCCCTCCCGATTTTAACCTTATTGCCCAAAACATTGGTATGCCAAAGCGCGAAAACTGCGGGGCATGCCACTATACAGGCGGCGGTGGTAATAATGTTAAGCACGGCGATATTGAGAAAGTACTTACAAACACAACAAAAAACATTGACATACACATGGGTACCGATGGTGCAAACATGACTTGTACCGCATGCCATATCTCAAAGCACCACAATATTCAAGGGCAACTGTACTCTGTATCGTCATACAATAAAGACAGAACAACCTGCGAACAGTGCCATACCGATTCTCCGCACCAAAACAGGCGTTTAAATATGCACACAAGCAAGGTTTCGTGCCAAACGTGCCATATACCTACTTATGCAAAAGCTGCCCCAACAAAAATGAATTGGGACTGGTCAACCGCCGGAAAGCATAACCCCGACGGTAGCATAACGGTAGTAAAAGACAGTAACGGTATAATGACTTATCACGGGTTTAAAGGGAATTTTATTTGGAAAAAGAATGTTACACCCGAATATGTTTGGTTTAATGGCAATGCTACGCATTATTTGCTTGGCGATAAAATTGCCGATACAACAAAACCCGTTCAGATAAATACCCTGTTAGGAAGTTACAGCGACCCTAACTCTAAAATAATACCTGTTAAGGTGCATAGGGGCAAACAGATATTTGACCCTGTAAACAGTACTTTGATTGTACCCCATTTGTTTGGAAAAGACAGCACCTCATATTGGAAAAACTTTGATTGGGACAAGGCTTCGGCAACAGGCATGAAATCTGCCGGTTTGCCATATAGCGGTAAATACTCGTTTATAAACACCGAAATGTATTGGCCAATAAATCACATGGTTGCATCAAGGTACGAATCGTTAAAATGTGCCGACTGCCACTCGCGTAACGGCAGGCTGTCAAATTTAACAGGCTTTTACTTAATTGGGCGAGACAATAACAGCATGCTCGATTATGTTGGGGTATTGTTGATTTTGCTTTCACTTGGTGCTGTTTTTATTCACGGCATTTTACGCTTTGTTAAAGCTAAGCAATAGTATTTTTCAATAATAAATAGTAAATTTAAATAATTATAAACAGATGAAAAAAAGTACATATATATACCGACGTTTTGAAAGGTTTTGGCACTGGTCACAAGCCTTATTGATATTTTTTCTGGTTTTTACCGGATTTGAGGCTCATAGCTCGTTTAATATTTTCGGGTTTAAAAATGCTGTTAACTGGCACAATATGGCCGCATGGGCATTTTTAACATTAATTGTTTTTGCTATTTTTTGGCATTTTGTAACAGGCGAGTGGAAACAGTATATTCCCACAACCAAATTTATGAAAGCCCAAATAAACTACTATATTTTTGGTATTTTTAAAGGCGCACCGCACCCAACGCATAAAACTGCCTACAATAAATTTAATCCGTTACAACGCTTTACCTACCTTGGGTTAAAGCTAATTGTTATTCCTGTACAGGTAGTAACAGGGTTTGTGTATCTTTACTATATGTCGCCAAATACCGTAATTAACCATGGCGAGGTTAATGTTATTGCTATGGTACATACTTTGGGGGCATTTTTGTTAATTACTTTTGTGGTTATCCATGTTTATCTCACAACAACGGGCGAAACTCCTTTAACAAGCATTAATGCAATGCTTACAGGGTGGGAGGTTGTTCATGTTGACGAAGAAGAAGAGTATATTGAACACCTAAAAGCTGCCGTGCAACAAAGCGTTGCCGGATATTATAGGTTAGATAAAGAGGGCAATTTAATTGATGTTAACGATGCATGGCTTAAAATATATAAATACACCGACAAAAACCAAGTTGTAAATAAGCACCACTCCATAACCCGAAAAAAGGAGGATATTGGTGAGCTTGATGAAATAATTGCACAGGTATTTAAAGGTAAAACAATTAAGGGTATTCCTGCCACACGAAAATGCATGGACGGTTCACTTGGCAAGCATATTTTATCGGCAAACCCAATTTATACCGATGGCGAGATTACGGGCATGGAAGGTTTTATTATTGATATTGCCGAATTCGACTCTGAATCGGAACACCTATACAATGCAGTTAAAAACAGTAAGGCCGGATATTATAGGATTGACAATAATGGATATTTTGAAGATGTAAACAACGCTTGGTTAGAGCTTTACGGATATAACAAAAATGAGGTAATAGGCAAGCACTATTCATTGAGCCGCACAAAAGAAGATTTACAAAAATTAGATGAGATAATATTAAATGTAAAGCAGGGTAAGTCAATATCAAATATGATAGCAACAAGAAAACGCAAAGACGGCACGCTCGGCAAACATATTTTATCAGCCAACCCCGTTTATAAAAACGAAGAGGTGGTAGGAATGGAAGGGTTTATTTTAAATTTAGATAGTTAACCAAAAAAGTTATTATTATGGAAAAAATTGATTTGCACGGCTTAACAAGCTATCACTTAAAAAAAGAAGTTGCGCGTTCGCCATTAAGTACACAACTAAAATATTTGGTGCTTGAAAGCGACCCTACACCGGATTATTATGCACGCGGCAATTTCCCACCAAACAAAAGAAACCGTGAGATGCATCTTTTTATGCCCATGAAAAACAATATTATCGATTTTCAGGAGAAAGTATTGATACAAACATGCATATTGAATAATAACAACAAAACCAAGCTGCATATAAATCCGGGTATAATGCTTTACAAAAAAAATGAGTACCAATGCCTAAGGATTAAAGAGACCGATTTAGAGAATTTGAAACTAATTGCCGATGAGTTTTCAAAGCTGGGTTTTGTGTTTTTTAAAGATACCAAGGTAAACGTTTATGAAAGCTCTATCTTTTATAAAAAATATACCGAATTTGTAAAACTCGACGAAGGTATTTATCAAGACAAAGAGAATGAGTTCAGGTTCTTCTTTTCAATATCGGAGTATGTGGAGTTAGATGATTTTACAAACCGTATAAACACTATTAAAAACAACTGCAATTACCATATGTTCGATTCGTTTTCGTCATATCTGTTTTATAAAGACAACATGAGCAATTTTGTTGGTATCTATTCCGAAGACTGTGATAAAGAACGTTTTGGAGAACTTGGGAAATACCTTGAAGAGTTGTTTAAAAAGGAGTGTTAGACACAGTAAACGGAAAACAAAGACATGGGATAGCAATTTAGCAATGCAATTATAATATGCAAAATATCGGTCGTCGGTTATCCGACACAAAACTAATACACTAAGTAATGGATAAACAAAGTATTAAAAGGTTTGCTTTTGCCGTAAATGAGCAGAACCAGTTTGAGAAAAAGCATTTTGGCGATGCCGATAAATACCTGATTTTTGAATGGGATAAAGATAGTTTCATTAAAAAAGAGGAAGCATTAAACAGATTCAGGGATTATGATGAAACACAGGCGCACGGTTCAAAGAAAAAAGGTGGTGCAATAATTGGGTTTCTTAAAGAAAAAGGTGTTAAAGTAATTGTATCAATGCAGTTTGGCAAAAACATAACACTTGTAAACCAACACTTTGTGCCCATTATTATTAACCAACCCGATACTTCGCATGCCATTGAATCTATTACAAAGCATATTAAATGGATTGAAGATGAATTTAAAATTAACCAATCGGGTTTTAATGTGTTTAGCATCAACAATGGGATTTTAAAAAGGAAGATTGATAAAGCTTAACCAAGCCGATGAAATTAAAAACAAATACTGAAGAAGCAAAAAGCAAATAACGAAGGGGAGAACAAAACTAAATACAATGGAGATTATTGAGGACTCAAACTCAAAATATCGGTTTAAGGTTATGCGCTGCCTATTTTTTGAGTTTTTCTAATTCCTCGAAATCCTCGAATTGACTTCGGTAATGTGTTCAATTGATAATGCTATTTTTAATCAAAAGAATTCCTCGAGGCTTTACCTCGGGGTTCCATATATTCTCTCCTAATTTTAGGGGAGATATCAATCAGCAATTGCTAGTTGATAGAGGGGTAAAATAATGAAAATTTAAGAATTTTCTTTATTAGTTATCTGCCCGAATATCTGGTATTTTACCGCAATGGTTTGAATAATACCAAAGTACATGGTAAAGAGCATTGTTTATTCGTTATTGAGAATAATGTTTAAAACTTGTTTCGCTTTAGCGGATTTGCGAGTACCAAAAATATAATTACTTATTTAAAAATGGAGTTAACCAAAAAAACATCAAACCATAACTTTTTTTCTTTTCTTTGGCATTCGGCCTTTTTGGCTTTTGCCTCAAATTTTATGGATGTAGATACCATAATACCCGGTATGGTGGTTGAATCGGGAGGTACTGCCATGCACATAGGTATTATGTCGGCTATTATGCTTGGCGGCTCAAGTTTTACACAGCTTTTTTTTGCGCCTGTAATAAGCAATAAACATTACAAAAAAAAGTTTTTGCTGTTGGGTATAAACTCGCGTATCTTATCGCTGTTGGGGTTGGGTGTTATGCTGCTCTATTTTAACAGCCACCATGCCAATGTGCTTTGGCTTATGTTTATTTTTATAACTACCTTTTCGCTTGGCGGAGCTTTTGCCAATGTCAGCTATACCGATATTTTTGGCAAATCGGTGCTGCCCGATAAGCGCAAGACCTTTTTCTCAACCCGTCAGATACTATCGGGCACTATTGTTTTGGGCTCGGCGGTTTTGGCAAAAAAAGTGCTTGTAATGCATGGTTTTCCTATAAACTATGCCTATATGTTTTTTATTGGCGCAACAGCCATGATAATTGCATCGGGTGGTTTTTGGTCTATTAAAGAAGAGACATCGTCGCAGCTTAAAATAAGCGGTATAAAATCGTTTTTTGCACTTTTAAAAGCTGAATTAAAACAGAACAGGCGGTTAAAATATTTTCTCGGTTTTATCAACACCCAAGGAATTGCCATATCGTTTTTGCCGTTTGTGATACTCTATTCAAAGCAGATGTTTGGCACTCAAACAGGCGATACGGGCATGTTTTTGCTGTTTAAGGTTTTTGGGGTTGTTTTTGTCAGCATACTGGTTTTGCTTGGTGCAAAAAAAATAAAATATAATATATTGCTGTTTACCAATGTGTTATTGACTTTGTCTATGGCTGTTTTTGCCATTTTTTTGAGCAACCCGCAATCGTTAAAATACATTTTTATTTTTGGCGGTGTAATATACTCGCTCTATTCTATTACCATGAATGGTTTGCTTATGGAGGTGTCGGGAACAAAAAACCGTACGCTCTATACCGGTTTTGCAGGTGCCGGAAATATTCTGCCGGCGCTATTCCCGTTGGTTAGCGGTGCAATTATTGATTGGGTAGGGTTTAAATATTTTTTTATACTATTTATGGTAATTATTTCATTGGCTGCTTTTTTTATCTTAAAAATCGATTGCAAAAAATAGTATTGTCATTTTTAAC
>CAYQPP010000102.1:0-11426 GCA_964419235.1 uncultured Bacteroidales bacterium | reverse complement strand
AAATATAAATTAGAGAGATTCTCTAATGGGCCCATAGCTCAGTTGGTTAGTAGCACCTGACTCATAATCAGGGGGTCGCTGGTTCGAGCCCAGCTGGGCCCACTTAATTATTAAGCACTTACAGTTTTTCTGTAGGTGCTTTTTTTGTTTGTGCATAAAATTTGATTACTACCAAATTATGATATTTCTAAAATTTTAAAACGGAACATCTTCAATATTGAGTTTATTTCCTATTAAAAAATCAAGTGTGTTTTGATGCATCCGTATTTGGACAAAAGCCATACCCATCAGTATTTCAATAAATTCAACACTTGTGTGATTACTGTTGAACCGAGTAAAGTCGCCTTCTTTAATGGTTACGATAAAATAGTAATTGTTATTTTCAAACTTAAAATCGCCTAAGTATTCAACAGACGGTTCTCGTTCCATCTGCTCAATTATGTAATTTTCAACTTTGTCTAAATAACTCATAAGTTAATGTTTTTTAAGTAGTTTCCAGTTATCTTGATATATTTTAACACATAAATTTAACTATAAACGGTGTAATAAAAAACACATTAGTGTATATATTTAAGAAACATTAATATACAAATAAGGGACAAGGAATTAATGTGTTTATAGTATTGAATAACAACAAATTAAATAAATTAAGGAACATTTGAGCATAATTAAGGGACATTGTTAAGACTCATAATAATTTACTCTGTATTATATAATTTGAATAAACTATTACTTTTGTTTTAGTTGTACATATATTTAATTTTGCACTCATAAAATTTAAAACAAATAGTTGAAATAATGTCAGAAAATAAAAAACTAACATCGTTAGGCGAGCTGGGCGAGTTTGGATTGATTGATAAACTTACAAAAAACATAAAAATCAATCATAAATCAACCATAAAAGGAGTTGGCGACGATGCAGCAGTATTGAACCATAAAAATAAAGATATAGTTGTTACCACCGATTTGCTGGTTGAGGGTGTACATTTCGATTTGGTTTACACGCCTATTAAACATTTGGGTTACAAGGCGGTAATAGTTAATTTAAGCGATGTTTATGCCATGAACGCAATTCCAAAACAGATAACCGTATCAATTGCGTTGTCGGGCAAGTTTTCGCTTGAGGCTGTTGATATGCTTTACGAGGGTATTCATAAGGCTTGCGAAAACTATAATGTTGATTTGGTTGGGGGCGATACAGCAAGCTCAGTTACAGGTTTATGTATAAGCATTACTGCCATTGGCGAGGTTGAAAATGGTAAACCCGTTTACCGCAATACTGCAAAGCAAGGCAATTATATTTGTGTTACAGGCGACCTTGGCGCCTCTTATGCAGGGCTTCAAATTCTTAAACGCGAAAAAGAGGTGTATATGGTAAACCCGAACTCACAACCCGACATGTCGGCGTACGATTATGTGCTTGAGCGACAATTGAAACCCGAGGCACGCAAAGATGTAATTGAGGCTTTAAAAAAACACGATATTACTCCTACCGCCATGATTGACATTTCAGATGGATTATCGTCGGAAGTAATTCATATTTGTAACCTATCGGGCTGCGGGGCAAAAATTGAGGAGGCAAAAATACCGGTTGACACTCAAACCATTAATGTTGCCGAAGAGCTAAATCTTGACCCTACAATATTTGCAATGAACGGTGGCGAAGACTATGAATTGCTTTTTACTGTTTTAGAAAACGATTTGGAGAAAATAGCAGAAATACCCGGAATTACAGTTATTGGCGAAATTATGGACAAGCAACACGGCATAAAACTTTATGGGCGCTCGGGCGGAAGCACAACCATTAAGGCGCAAGGGTGGGATGCCTACGAAAAGGGATAAATTGATTGAAAAGCCCTTAAACAAAAAAGCAAAATAGATGTTGTTTTACAATTAAACTGTATATTTTGCTACTTTTACCAAAAACAAAAATTAAAACTTTAAAAATGAACAAAATACTCTCTTTTATAATTGCAGTAGTGGTTTTTTCAAGCTGTTCAAGCTTAAAAATCACTCATAATATGGACACTTCATTAGATTTTAACCAGTATAAAACATATAGCTATTACGGATGGGACTCAACAAGCACAAATATTGGCAAGTATTATCAACGCGAAATTGAGTTTGCTTTTGTTGATGAATTTACAAAGCGAGGTTTAAAATACGACCCGTCGGGTCAGGGCGATATTGTGGTTTCGCTTTTTTTAATGATTGATGTCGAAAAGGGAGTTCGTTCATATAATAACTATTACGGACATAGCCCTTATGGCTTTTACCAGCCCGGCTGGGGATATAGTTATGGATACAATTATGGTTACGGGCATCCGTACTCTTACGGTGGTGTGGCTTATGAAGAGTATAATTACGTTACCGGAACTTTGGTGTGCGATATATTCGATAGAAAAATAAAAAAACTGGCATGGCAAGGGGTTGCATCAAAAAGCATCGACTCCAGTGACAAAGGCCGGCATATCCAAAAAGTAATTAGCAGGCTTATGCTGAAATTTCCTGTTGACATAATTAAGGAAAAATAAAAACTTAACACTAATAACATGACAAAAAAGCTTATTATTTTATTTTCAGTTGCCCTGTTTATCAGTTGCACATCATTAAAAATAACATCGAACACCGATAAAGATATTGATATTTCAAAAAGCAAAACCTACAGTTTTTATGGTTGGACCGAAGTTAACGACATGGTTGACATTGATAAAAAAGCTATTGAAAAAGCTTTTGCACAAGAGTTGGCACAACGCGGATTGACATACGTAGAGACTGGTGGCGATATTATTATTTCACTGTTTATTGTTGTTGATAAAAATACAACAACCAATCGGTATAATACTTATTACGGTCACGGGCCTTATGGTTTTTACCAGCCATCATGGGGTTGGGGTATGGGCTATGGTTATGGCTACGGAGGCGGGGCTCCATATGCCGGAGTTCCGTATAAAGAGAATTTGTATTATAAAGGTACCTTGGTTTGCGATGTGTTCGATAATTCAACAAAAAAACTTGCTTGGCAGGGTGTTATAACAAAAGCCATTAATACCGATAATAAGAAAAAAAGCAATACTCAAAAATTGGCAAGCAGGGTAATGAAAACTTTTCCTATTAAAAAAGCAGAATAAAAGCACCATATCATTTTGGGGCAAACACCTGCTGTTGAACACAAACAACCAAAAATATTGTGCACAATTAAGCAAACCCTATTTTTCTTTCATTATATTTTGGCTTATGGTAAAAGCGTAAGGTGTAATATGCTGCTATCTGTTTATTAAAAAAGGGCTTTAATATTTTTGTTATTTTTAATAAAAAACAGTAAATTCCTCTGTTTTTTATTAAATAGAAAGCTTTATTATGAGGAAAATACTTAAAATAAATACTATTAGCAAAGCTATTACATTAATATTTGCTTTAACATCAATTTTGTTGTTTGTTTTTGTTGCAGTTAATAAGATAATGAGCACAAAACAGGAGTTGGATAGGAGAAAAGCCAATTTGATTGAAGTAAAGCGAAAAGAGTTGAAAAGTTATATTGGCATAACTTATAAAATTATTGAAAACAGTTATCAAAAATTTATTAATAAAGAAGATATAAAACTAAGGATAGGCGATAAGCTGGAACAGACGACAGATATATTATTGAGCTTAATAACATCATATTATAACCAAAACAAAAAAATATTTGGCGAAACAGTATTGAAAAGCAACATAAAACAAATGGTAAAGGATTATAGGGGGATTAACAACGAATATTTTTGGATAACAGACAATACACTGCCATACCCTAAAATGGTTATGCACCCGCTTAACTCTGGTTTAGACGGAAAGGTACTAAATAACAATAAGTATAATTGTGCAATGGGCAAAAACCAAAACCTGTTTCAAGCAATGGTAAAGGTTTGCAATAAAAACGGTTCGGGCTATGTTAATTATGTTTGGGATAAACCAACAAATGAAGGGTTAATACCCGACCAACCGAAACTATCGTATGTTAAAGTTTTTAAACCATTTAATTGGGTTGTTGGCACAGGTATTTATATTGATGATATTGAAGACGATATTAAACATGAGTGTTTAGATATTATAAGCAAAATAAGGTACAATAACGGGACAGGCTATTTTTGGATAAACGACACAAAACTGCCTTACCCAACCATGATAATGCACCCTACCGCACCCTCATTAAACGGCAAAGTATTAGACAACCCTAAATATAATTGTGCAATGGGCAAAAAACAGAACCTGTTTCAAGCAATGGTAGAGGTTTGCAATAAAAACGGAGAAGGCTATGTTAATTATATTTGGGACAAACCATTAAAAGACGGCGTGAAAAAAGATCAGCCAAAACTATCATATGTTAAAAAATTTGATAAATGGAATAGGATTATCGGCACAGGGATGTACATGGATGATATTAACGAAGAAATTGAAACAATGAAAAAGGGCTTTTATAAAAACCTTGTTATTCAGATATTAATTCTTTTTGTGGCTTTTTTTATTTTATACCTCGTATTGCAGTATTACCTTAAAAACATTGTTATTAAACCAATTTACCAAATTCAAGACAGAAACAACAAATTGCGCAAAGGAATATTCCCCGAAAAGATTGATATAGAGTCAAAAACCGAAATAAGGAGTATTATAGAATCAACAAACGTATTAATTGACACATTGGCAAAAATAAAAAACTTTGCAGTAAAAGTAGGAAGTGGAGAATTAGATGTCAAATTTAATGCTTTAAGCGAGCAAGACGAGTTAGGATACTCATTAATTGAGATGCAAAAAAACCTAATAATAGCAAAAAACGAAAACGAAAAACGTAAAGAGGAGGACAACAAGCAAAACTGGATAACTCAAGGGTTGGCCAAGTTTGCAGACATATTACGCAAAGACACCGATGATTTAAAAAAACTATCATATACCATAATAAGCAATATGGTTAATTATTTAAACGCAAACCAAGGAGGGGTGTTTTTATTAAACGATGCCGACGATGAGTTTGATAATGATTATGACAACAGATTTTATAATCTATCGGCTGCCTATGCATATAACAGAAAAAAAATGTTTGATAAAAAGATTATGTGGGGCGAGGGGCTAATAGGCCGGTGTGGCTACGAGAGGCAAACAATTTTTATGACAGATGTACCCAATGGCTATATAGAAATAACATCGGGCCTTGGTGGAGAAAATCCCGGATGCTTATTGGTTGTACCGTTGACATTTAACAATGAAATTTTTGGAGTAATAGAGATAGCCTCATTTAACGTATTCGAAAAACACCAAATCGAATTCGTCGAACAACTCAGCGAAAATATAGCATCAACAATATCCAACGTCCAAATCAACAACAAAACAAAACATTTGCTTGAACAGTCGCGAAATCAAGCCGAAGAGTTACAGGCCCAAGAGGAGGAGATGCGCCAAAACCTTGAAGAGATGCAAGCTACCAAAGAAGAGATGGAGCGGGCACAGCAAATTGCCGATGTGGCAATGAATAACCTCGATAGTGTAAAAACACCAATAATAAGCATCGACACTAACTATAACATTACTTATATTAATACAGCCGGAGTTAATTTTGCAGGGTACACAAAAGAGGAGGCTTTAAATAAAAAGTGTTATGAATTGTGGAAAAACCCGCATTGCAACACTAATGAATGCCGATGCTCAATAGCCATGAAAAACATCAGTGTTGAAACTGCCAATACAATTATTGAAGAAACAGATAAAAAAATTATATATACAGGAACGCCTATCCTTGATGAAAACGGTATTGTTACAGGTGCAATAGAAGAAATTATATTGATTTCGGATGTTGAAGAATTTGTTAAATAGAATTTACTGACAGCAGAACCGTAAAGTAACTGATTTGTATTTTGATATTATCAACAAAGGCAAACATTGTTTGATATAGTATAACTTATTAAAACACTATCCTAAAAAGTGTGTAAAGCCGGCTTTTTTGTTGACCATTAGGCGTATATCATTTATTTTATTCAAAATAATTTCTCGAGGTTCCATATATTCTCCCCTAATTTTCAGAGAGAGATATCAACCAGCAATTGCTGGTTGATAGAGGGGTAAAATAATGAAAATTTGATTTTAAGATTTTTTATTAAAACCCACCATATGCAACAATGCCGAATTTAGCATTACAGTTTGTTATTAAAAAAGGGTAAAGTTTTAAACATTTGGTTTTTATACTGCTATGGCGTAAATTTATCTCAAATTACGAAACAATATTAATTTGTATAAAAAATTACTATATGTGATATATATTTTTATACATAAAAAACAACCTGTATGAAATATATTAAAAGCCTCTCTTTTTTAAGAAGCATAAGCTTTTTTTGCTTATTTATTATTCTTTTTAGCTGTAATAAAGATAAAGAACCCGAACCTGCATCATTTAATGTAAACGGAACTTGGGTGGTTAGTGAAGAAATTTCAGGCAATTGTCAAGGGGCAACCTATCCCGACTATGTTACCGATGTTTTTGAACTTTTGCAAGATGGAAACAGCATAATAATGACACAAATGCTTTCGGGGCAAAAACTTACCGGAACCATAGAAGGTTCAAAAATAAGTTGGTCAGGCGTTTTGCGAGAAAACAGAGGCTCCAATAACATCAACTTTAGTGGCAATGTATTAAACAAAGGCGATTCGTTAGCCGGAAATGCAACATGGGTATATACAAAAGGTACTTACAACTGTTCGGGCACAGCCAAGGTAACGGCATATAAAATAGGCAATATTTCAATAAATACTACCGGAATATGGAAAGGTACATGGACAAGCGAAAAAAATGAGGCAACAGATGAGTTTACTGCCGACATTACCCAAAACAACGGTGTACTTACCGGAACAATTGATGTGCCGTATATCGGACTTGAAGGAGCAGAGCTTACAGGTTCTGTATCAGGCTCGTCGTTTACTTTTGGCGATATTGACAAATCTATTATGTTTACAGGTATTATTGGTACAGATACCATGCATGCCACAGGCAACTATAAATATGATAGAATTGATGATAAAGGAACATGGCAGGCAACAAAAACAGTTAAGTTAAAACCTGTTGAATGGATAGTAAACGAACTTGCAGTTAATTCTGTTACCCAACAAAACCTTACTATTTGTAATGCTCAAAATGATGGTGTTAACCGAATTTACACATGCGACGGCAATCAAGGAAACGGCGTTTATTATGAATTAACCTATAACTCAGGAGTATGGGAAAACCGAAGTTATGAGTATAGCGGAGAAGAGAGTTTTATGGTAAATGCAATAGCTTGCGGAAATATACAAAACAACGGGCAAAACCGGCTATATGCTTGTGGTAACGGATTGTTTGAACACAATATTAGCAATACCGGATGGGATATGGAAGTTTTAGATACAGAATATGGCTGGCTTGATGATATTGCCATTGGCACAGCACGCAACGATGATATTGTAAGACTTTATGCCGGCTCATGGGAAGAGATGTTCGAGTTTACTTATGCCGGCGGCAGTTGGAGCCATAGCACAATAAACACCAATAACCGAAAAATTGACCAACTATTGATAACCGATGGACGAAACGATGGTGTTTTAAGGTTATATGCAGCAACTGACAATAAATTGCTTGAATATACATTTGCCGATGGAGAGTGGGGCTTGACAAATACAATAAATGCCGATGTTGTTGGTGTTGAGGAGATAGTAGCAGGCGATGGCAGAAACGACGGTAAAAACAGGATATATGTTGCCGCCAATGGGGGAGTTGGTGAACTTGATTATTCCGAAGGTACATGGAATATAACACAAATCGGCGAAATTTCTTATTCATCGTATATTGCTGTTGGTTCCGGTAGGGACGATGGCATAAACCGTGTTTATGTTGTTGTCGATCAAGAATTGCTTATAGAGTTTACTTTTGTAGGTTCGTGGGTTAAATCATCAGAGTTGCATTCAGGGATTATGATACAGAGCATTGCTGTTGGAGCTGCCCAAAGTGATGATAAAAACCGTGTATATTCAACTGCAAACAGCCGTATTTATGAATATGAATTAGATTAAAAACTACATTATCAAATTAAAAATTAATCTAACCACGAATAGAAGTGTTCCCTTGAGAGCCTGTCCTGAACTTGTTTTGGGAGCATAAGCAATAATGTAATAATCGAGAAAGTTGAATTAGGTAATAGATGGCTTATTAATTGAAAAAAACAACTATCCAATAATGGTGTAAAGCAAATGACTTTAAAATACATACTACTGCATATAGGTTTTATAATAGTATCAATTAGCGGGTTTTCACAGTCCAAAATAGTTGATGTAAACGCAATTGAATTTCAAAAAATTATTGATTCGTGCAATAATGAGGTAATAATTGATGTTCAAACAGTAGAGGAATTTAAAAAGTGGGCATTACCCGAGGCAGTTAACGCACCTACAAAAAAAGAGTTGTATAGTTTAACCGACACTTTAGACAGGGATACGCCCATTTTAGTATATTGCAATGAGGGGGAGAGAAGTTTACAGGCAGGCAAAGCACTTTTAGAAAAAAATTTTATTTTAGTGGTAAATCTTAAAAACGGGTTGAACCATTGGATACAGAAAGGATTTAAAGTTAAAAACCAATAAACATAAACGCTATGGCAAAAAAAAAGTTGGTAGTATTAACAGGGGCCGGTATGAGTGCCGAAAGCGGAATAAGCACATTTAGGGATAGCGGCGGTTTATGGGACAAATATAAAATTGAGGAGGTAGCAACTCCTGAGGCTTTTCAACAAAACCCCGAACTGGTGTTAGAATTTTATAACCAGCGTCGCAAACAGCTTGGCGAGGTTGAACCTAATAAAGGGCACAAAACGCTTGCACGATTACAAGAAAAGTTTGACGTGCAAATAATTACTCAAAACGTTGACAACCTGCACGAAAGGGCTGGCAGTAAAAATGTTTTGCACCTACATGGTGAGTTAACAAAAGTGCGCAGCGTTAAATATCCAAATTTAATTTACGATATTGGTACAAAGCCCATTAAGCTTGGCGACACGTGTGATAAAGGAGCACAGTTAAGGCCGCATATTGTATGGTTTGGCGAAGCTGTTCCGGCAATTGAACAGGCAGCAGAATTGGTTGGCAAAGCCGATATTTTTGTAGTTATTGGTACCTCGTTAAATGTTTATCCTGCCGCAGGCTTGGTTAGTTACACCCAAACCGATATTCCCAAATTTTTAATCGACCCAAATAATATTGATATTCCTTATGGGTTAAGTTTTACGGTTATACAAAAAGGTGGGGGAGAGGGAACTATTGAATTAGAACAAAAATTAAAATAAAGATGGATAAAAAGAATTTTTCTGCGCCCTTTGCGGTTAAACAAAAAGATTTTCTTTATGTTCTTAGTATCTTTGTGGTAAATAAAAAAAAATAAACATGAAATATATTCTATTATTATTACTAATAGCATCATTACAAGGCTTTTCGCAAGAATTTAACGCCGGAATTTTTGCAGGTGGAGTGGCATCGCAGCTCGATGGCGACACTTATGCCGGTTATAACAAAGCCGGCATAACGGCAGGTGGGTACATAAACAGAAACATTACCAAAAAACTGTTATGGCAATTTGGTTTGCGATATACTCAAAAAGGGAGCAGATATGCCAACAGCAAATTGGGGGTTTATTATAAAGCACAATTGCACTACATGGATATGCCGTTAACAATTCGTTACCGGTATTTTAAAAAAGTTGACTTTGAAGCCGGTGTTTCATTGGGTTATTTAATAAAGGGTTTTGAACAAAAGGGCAATAACGATATTGACGAGGCCAACCCCCCGTTTAATAAATTCGATTTGGCGTCGATTTTGGGTTTAAACTACCACCTTAATGATAAAATTGATATAGGAACTTTTTTCTCTTATTCAATATTGACTGTTAGGCCGTACACAAGTGGCAACAGTGATTTTATGGATGATGGACAACACAATAATATCATCTATTTTATACTTTCATATAAATTATCGTCATGGCATTAATAAAGGGTTTATGCTGTAAATATGTCAAATTAACAATAAACAAAACCTCTAATAAACAGGCAATTAAACCCAGTTTGTTAAAAATAAATTATTAATTTTGTAGCCCAAATTTTGAAGGTATAGGAGTAAAATATGAGAATGAAGGGCATTATTTGTATTGTTGCTGTTTTTTTGTTTAGTGCGCAATTTGTTTTTGCCGGAGAGGGGCAGGCAAAAGCCGACATGAAAAAGCTGGTTAATTATAAGCGGATGGTAAAAAAGCATTATCCGGTTTATATTAAGCAACGTATGGCGCAATACAAATCGTGGAATAAGAACAAAATACCTGCAAATTTTCGTATCCCTATCGAGCTTCAAAGTTTTCGCGATAACAATTCGGCACGGTATTATGTAATTTATAACCCTGCATATAAAATTGGCGTGGGTTACATACCTTCAAATTTAACACAACTTTACGAAGAGGAGGCATGGTTTGCTTATCAAAGGCTTGGGCGCGATGCTCCGAGTTTAAGCATAGTACTGGCACAGCAGTTTACCGAATCGGCTTTTAATCCGTGGGCTACGGGCGATAACAATATGAGCAGCGGGTTGCCGCAATTATATCGTAAAACAGCCGAGTTTTTGTATAAAACCGATAAAGAGGCATGGAAAAGCATCTTTTATTTCGATAAAAAGGGAAAACAACATTTTAGGAGTATTAGGGCAATGGTTAAATTCCCGTTTGTTTTTTTGCCCCGCGTAAAAAAATACGATTTCGAGCATAAATTTGAAGGTATCCGCAGGTACAACGGAGCAGGCGAAAATGCAGTAAAATATGCCGAAAAAGTAATGAAAAGAAGTCTTTTTTATGAAGATCTTTTTGCGGCAAAAAACACTATACCACTCGATACGGCAGGGTTTAAAAATAATTTGTTTGGCATTATAAATTTAACGCTGTTAGCTCGTAACCAAGAGCCCATCGACAATGTTTTAATGGATCAGATATTTGCGAATGCCTTAGCTCAGTTTTATTCGGGTTATGTGCACAACACTTATATGCAACACTATTTGGTGCCTGTTTACGAAAAAGACCCTTTGCTGGTGGCACAAAAAACCAACTATTTAATTCCGGTTGACGGGAAAGATTATTATATAATTGTTGAGGATGGCCATGTTATTTATCAATATTTTAACGATTCGGAGATACTTTTTAATGTAATAAGCCATTCTAAAAACAGAGATTATTACTTATACTATATCGAAAACAGAAAGAGGGTTAAGGTTACCAACCTAAAAAAAGTTGGTAAACGGCAGGTATATTCAAATATAAAACCCGGCGATAAAATTTATATACCACCGGGCACTGTTCTTTTATCGCCCGAAACAAATCTTGCAGTACGGATAAATTAGGGTTTGTT
>CAYQPP010000101.1:0-11462 GCA_964419235.1 uncultured Bacteroidales bacterium | reverse complement strand
TAATGAAAATCGACAAATAGGGAGTAATTATCGGTAAATGCAGAAATTATAAAGTAATTTTTATAATTTTAAGAATTCTAACAAACAAACTAACTAAATACTACTAATTATGAAATTACTACTAATGATTGTTTTCGGTTTAATGTCATTATTTGCTATTGGGCAAATTGACACAATTCAAACTTTAACGTATGACAGTACAGGTCGCGATTATGTTTTTCAATTTCCGGCCGGTGATGGAACAACCTACGAAAAAATTACAATGGAGTATAGTATGCGTTGTAAAGATGGGTTGGTTTCTAATCAAGGAGCACCAAACGATATAGGCTGCGGCGAATGGGATTATAGTTGCAACACTTTTATACAAGATTCCAGCAAAACCGATTCGGTAAAGGCAAGTCATGCTTCGTATATTATTTCGGGTTTTTCTGGTACAGAATATGCTTACGCAACGCAGCCCACATACACGTATTATAGTTTTAACCAATATAATATGGTTTATAACTCTGTTATATCAGAAACCGTGGCAAATATTGGAACAGGAACCGAAGAGTTGGGTTTTCCGTTTTATGCCACAGGCAAAGCTGCAAAATCGCAGTATTTGTGGACAGCAGCAGAACTTACAAGTGCAGGTTTAAGCGCAGGTGATATTACAGGGCTAAAGCTAACTGTTGTTAGCGCAAATAGCAATGCAAATTTTTTACGCATACGCATGAAGCAAACTGCAAAAACAGAATTAAATGACTCGCTACCTGATATTGATGGTTTTATTGAGGTGTATTTTAAGAATACAGATTTAACTTCTGGCGAAAACCAATTTAATTTTTACAATAACTTTGCATGGGACGGCACTTCAAATATTATAGTTGAATATAGCTTTACAAACAGCACAACAGGTGCAAACACTACTGTTGCAGGGCACGATGCCGGAAGCGATATGGCATTAATAAATGACGGAACTGATAAATTTCTTGAGTTTTCGGCTTCGGGCAGGGTTGATATTTCAAATTCCGATTACTCATCAATAGAGAATGAAATATCGGTTATGCTTTGGGTTTACGGCAACCCTGATATTATGCCCGTAAATACCTCGGGTTTTGAGGCAACAGATAATCAAAGCCGAAGGCAGGTACATGCACATTTGCCATGGAGCAACTCAGGAATTTATTGGGATTGTGGCAATGTTGGAGGCACCGACCGTATTAATAAAAATGCCGATTTTAACGAGATAGCCGGCGAATGGCATCATTGGGCATTTGTTAAAAATGCTAACACGGGGCTTATGCGTATCTTTTTAGATGGGCAGGTATGGAAAACAGGCTCGGGAAAAACCAAGCCTATTGATATTGAGACTTTTAAATTTGGATCAAACGTACGCGGCAACTATCCGTATTTTGGATATATCGACGACTTTTCGGTTTGGGATAAGCAGTTGTCAAAAGAGGAGGTGCAGAATTGGATGTATAGACAAGTAGATGCATCGCACCCCTATTACTCGCATCTGATTAATTGTTTTAGCATGAATGAAGGCTCGGGCAACATTGTCTCCGACATTTCATTGCATAATGTTTCGGGTATTCATGATGGTGTGCCATCGTGGAAAACATTTAGGGGGGTAAAGCTTTTTAAAGATTTTGCAACGTCAACATTTAGGCCAAACACCACCTTTATTAAAGGGGAGTATTCAACAACATTAGATACCATTATTGAAGTTGATTCGGTTATGAATAGCAAAAATATGGTTATTGCATTTCAAGTTACAGGCACCGATTTAGAAACGGTTGATACAAATTACTACTATAAAGCCGGCAATATGTTTGTTTACGACGAATCGCACAATATTGTTGATACTGTTATTGCTACGGCCGAAGGCACGTTGCATATTACCGATTTAGAGTACTTTAAAAAGAATCCGTCGGTTTTTGAGATAATGTCGTTTGTAACACCTTATGGACTTTATTTGAATTTAGGCCAGCAAGGCAAAACATGGACTTTTGATGTTACCGATTTTGCTCCGGTTTTAAAAGGCGAAAAAAGGATGTACTTAACAGGTGGTATTTATCAAGAGGATTTAGACATAAGGTTTATTTTTAAAGAGGGGACACCAAGCAGGAATGTGGTTGATATTCAGCAAATTTGGCATGCAGGCATACAACGCAACTTTACCGATATTAGCAACGATAAATATTTTGAACCGCGTAATGTTAAGCTTAACGCCGATGCATCAATGTATAAAATAAGGACTACTATTACCGGACACGGGCAAGAGGGCGAATTTATTTCGAGGACACATTATATTAATTTAGACGGAGATGATAAGGAGTTTCAGTGGCAGGTTTGGAAAACATGCGGCAACAACCCTATTTATCCGCAAGGCGGAACATGGATTTACGATAGGGCAGGGTGGTGCCCCGGTGCCCCATCCAATTTACGTGAAGATGAAATTACCAGTTATGTAAGCGCAGGTGGTACGGTAAATATTGATTACGGTATAAATTCAGCATCGGGCGACAGTAGGTATATCATTAGCTGTCAGTTGGTAAGCTATTCAAACCCAAATTTTACCTTAGATGTTGAATTGTATAACATTGAACGCCCATCAGATAGAATAGAGTACGCAAGGGTAAATCCTGTTTGCTATAACCCTACGGTTACAATCAGAAATACCGGTTCAACAACTTTAACATCATGCAAAATAACTTATGGTGTGGCTGGCGGAATAGCCCAAGAGTACGAATGGACAGGTAGTTTAGCTTTTGACGAAAAAGAGACGGTTGCGCTGCCCATTCAAGAGGCATCGTTTTGGGTTGGCGATAATAGCAATATTTTTACCGCAAGCGTAAGCGAACCAAACGGCGGAACGGATGAGTATGAGGGCAATAATGCACAAACGTCGAATTTTGTTTTGCCCGATATGTATAACGATGCTCTGTTTATCCATCTAAAAACCAATAACAGGGCCTATGAAAACTCATATGTGATAAAAGACCACGAAGGCAATACCGTATTCTCTAAAGCAGGGTTGAGCAATAATACAAACTATTACGATACCTTAAATTTGCCCGACGGTTGTTATACGCTTGAAATGAACGACACAGGGGGCGACGGTTTGAAATTTTGGGCAAATAGCGCACAGGGAATAGGTGCCATACACTTAAAAAGCGCAACCGATTTAACAACTTATAAAACATTTGAGTCCGATTTTGGCAATGGTTTTACATACTCGTTTGTGCTTGGGGATATTACATATATTAACGATGCAGGTGTAAATACTCCCGAAATTAAGGTGTATCCAAACCCAACAACGGGCAATGTTTTTATTGATGTTGTTTTAGATGATATTAGCGATATAAGTATTAGTGTTTATGATTTGACAGGCCGGAAAATTACTGAAGAATATTTTGACAACTCCTTTAAGGCAAAAGCCTTTTTTGATTTATCGGGCGAAAAAAATGGAGTTTATTTGTGCGAAATAAAAACTAACGATAAGGTAATTGTTAAAAAAATATCGTTGTTAAAGAATTAACAACCAATAAGCTTTACTTTATATACAATTTGTTTAATTCATGGGGCTAACAGGCAATAAAAATCTGTTAGCCCTTTGTTATTTGTAATATATACCATTGCCAATAGAATAATAATATATATTAACAAACTGTACTACTCCTTTATGGTTGATAGAGGGGTAAAATCATAAAACCCTAACCGCTAATCTGCTTTATTGTAGATTTTAGTTGTGTAAAGAGATGAAACTTGCAAAAACTTTACTGTCTTAATTCTAAAATGATTTGTATATTACAATAATTGGTGGTTAATTTATATAAAATATAGCCTTATAACGTTTTTTATACCTTAAAAATGAATTCCGTAAAACTATATATATTATTGCCATTAATATTATTGTTGGGTTTTGGGCCTTTGTTGGGTGCAAATATTGATAATGTGTTAAATGCCTTTTTTTATACAGAAAACAACAGCTCATATTTAATTCTTCACGAAAGTATTTATCATCCAACAGTTGGGTCGTACGAAAAGGGTAATATGCGCACCGAGGGTTATAACTCAAGCAGGATTTCGGTTTATAATATTGACAATGGCAGTTTGATTGCCCAAAAAAACATGGGTGTTATGGATAGCACCGAGGCCTGTTTTTTATTGGGTTGCTCTAATAACAATTTATGGATTTATTGTAACAAGTTTAAATCGGGGTTGCAGTCGTTTTACCCATTAACGCTTGAGCGGAATATTTCGCAGGCAAAAATATATAAGTTACTGAATATTAGTATAGGGCGGTTTGCCGAGCCCAAATGGCAGGTTATTAACGAGTATTATGGTTTTGATGCCATTCAGCAAAAATTGATTGTAACAAATACAGCCGGCAAGCAATATTATATTGACACAAAAACTTTTGCCACCCAACCAATCGTCAATAAAATTAATTTGGCAAATAAGCTTAATAACTATTTGGCCGAATCGGTTGAGTTAAACGACTCTGTTTGGAAATTGTCGGGTTATGACGAGATGAAATTGAAATGCGGAACGCACGTGGTAGCTACCCCAACTTTTTTATATGGTAAGTTTGTTCTTGAGCAGAACAGGGTACGGCTGTTTAAATATTTTTTTAATTTGCAAGAGGGGTTAATATCTGAAAAAGAGAAATTTGAGAAACTTGGAAATACTATATTGGTAAATAAAGTCAAGGGGGATATTCAAAAATCAAAAAATAATATTGAGGCTTTAATAAGTGGTAAAACCACCGATAATGTATTGCTGCAAGCCAATTCAAATTCACTATTTGTTTTGTCAAAAAGTGAATCTGTTAATCAGGGGGTTATAGAAATATCAAAGCTCAGTTCAGCACGGTTTGGGGTTTTTGATGAGGAGTGGTCAACACCTATTGGCGGAATGTTTTACAATGTGTCTCGGGCACGTAACACAAAAGAGTTTAAAAGTTTTTTTGGTGATTTTGACCCTACATTTAATTACCGGTTTATACAAATGCACAACAATAAATTAATAATTATTTATTTATTGCAGGTTTGCTGCATCGATGTAAATAGTGGCTCTATTTTATGGCAGTTTAAACTAAGGTAAGCTTTATTAATATAAATTTACAAACCACTCCATAGTATATCTTCACTATCAAATGGTATAATTTTATTGCCAACAAGACAAGTTGTAAAAACACACTTCTATAATTGTTCGCCGCTATTTTCTTTAATAAATCCTTTTCTAAAGGCTATCAACAGTAGTTCAAGCTCTTTAATCTCTTTTTTAATGGCAGTGCCAATATCGGTGTCGCCAACTCTTTTGCGAACCGCGTTTTTTTCAAGAACTGACAGGTCGGTAATAATATCGCGCTCCTCTTCAACAGCTTTTTGTTTTGTTTCAAAAGGTTTATGTGCTGCAAGTATTAAGCTATACGAGTTGTAAATGAGTGTATATCCGGCAATTCCTGTTACAGGCTGATAGGCTTTTGCCAAGCCCCCGTCAATAACTATCATTTTGCCGTTTCCTTTAACAGGGCTTTCGCCTTTTTTAAACTTAACAGGAACATGCCCATTAATAATGTGCGAATTTTTTGTGTCTAAATTAAACTCGTTTAGTATTTTTACACTCAACTCCTCTTGGTCTCTTAGTGTAAAATACGGGTTTTTTTCTTCGTAATGAACCTCTTTTTCGTCAATAAAATACCGTTCAAATGTTGCCATTTTGGTTTTGCCGAATAGTGGCGAATCGGTGCCCGGCCATAAATAGTACATATAGTCGAGCCCAACGCTGTTTTCGCCGGTGTTTTTGTGGTAATAGTAACATTGGCGTATAATCTCATCATATTTATCTAAAAGAAGTTTGCCTGAATAAAACGTTCCCTCAATTTTAACCTTTTTAAACTCGCCTTCAGGTGTCATAGGGATACAGCCGTGATACAGTAGGTTTGAATTAAACATAAGGTACATACTGCCTTTATTAATCAAAAATTCTAAATGGCGTTGTATCTTTTGGCTCTTTAAAAACGATTTTTTTATTCTATCCATTACCTCTTTTTCCTGCCGTGTCAGTTTATAAGGGTCTTTTGGGTCGATAGTGGGAAAATTTGTATCGTTAAGCTTATAAACTTTTCTTCCTATCTTTATAGTACCTTTTTCATAATCAACTTGTTCCAGCAATAATCTGTCTTCCATTTTAAACTCGGGACGCCTTTTGATTAATTGTCCTTCGAGCTTAAATTGAATAATAGCCATAGCTTTTTGCATTTGGGCTACCATGTATATTTCTTCATCGTTGTATTCGTGCTCGCCTGATAATTTTGGTTGAAATCCTGAGCAAGGGTCATTTTTGTATGCCTGCATTGCAAATGTTGCCAATGGCAGTAGGTTAATTCCGTAAGCATCTTCAACGGTGCTCAAATTGTCGTAGCGGGCAGCAATTCTAATCAGCGTTGCAATAAGTGGCATTGAGCCCAAAGCTGCACCCATCCATACAATATCGTGGTTTCCCCATTGAATATCAATGCCGCGATGCTTCATTAAATCTTCAATAATCAAATCGGGGTGTGGCCCACGGTCAAAAATATCGCCGACAATATGTAGGCGGTCGATGGTCAATTTTCGGATTAACAAGCTAATTTCAACAATAAACTCTTTGGCTCTGCCTGTGCTTATTATTGTGTCTATAATACCGTCAAAATATTGCTGCTTGTTTAATTGGGTCTCATTTTCGTGCAAAAGCTCTTCAATAACATAGGCAAAATCTTTGGGTAGTGTTTTGCGTACTTTTGAGCGGGTATATTTTGACGATACCGAACGGCAAACTTTTGTAAGGCGGTGCAGGGTAATTTTATACCACTCGTCGAGCTGCGACTCTTTTTTGATTATAAGTTTTAGTTTATCCTCAGGATAATAAATTAGTGTGGCAAGACTCTCTTTTTCGGCATCGCGCAGTGTATCTCTAAAAAGTTCGCTAATGCGACGTTTTATTACACCCGATGCACTATTTAAAATATGGGTAAAAGCCTCGTATTCGCCATGCAAGTCGCTTAAAAAATGCTCAGTCCCTTTCGGAAGGCTTAATATTGCCTGCAAATTTATAATCTCGGTACTTGCTTTTTGGACAGATGGATACCTTTTTGAAAGTAATTCGAGATAACGTAATTCGTGTTCGGTAAAGCTCATTTTAGTTAGGTTTAAGGTGTAATTATTACTCGATTTAGCAAACCAAATACTATTTGTTTACGAAATAACGAAATCATTTGCTTATTATTTATTTAAAGGGTTATGTTTTATAATAGATGTTATACCCAATAGTGTTATATACATGAATAGCAGCCGATTGCAGAATTCAACTATTTTAATTTTCTATAAAGATAAAGTTGGCAATTATTTACTTTTAATCTTTTATCAATTGGTTGATATTTAATCCTAAAGTCAAGCTGAAAAACTTATCATTAATGGATAGAAAACTTAATTCAAGATTTTTTGTAATGGCAGGATTATATTCTAAATCCATGAATATCATGTCATTATATAAAAGTCCAACACCAATAATACCCCCTAATGTAAATTTATTGAAACTGTTATAAAGGCTTGTATTCAATTCGTGGCTTTTACCTTGAAAATCGACAATTATGCTTCGATAGTCTAATAAATAATCTCCGCGTAAACCTAAAAGAATATATGGTTTGAGTATTTTATCGAGAGGAGTTATTTTTAGCGACAAATCCAAAGATAAATCATGTAAAATCACTCTATTGTCATTTATTGCAAGTTCCTCCCCATTAGGAAAAATCAGAGTGATATCATCAATATATCCTTTTTGTAGGTATCCTATTGCAGGTCTAAATGAAAAATATTTGCCAAAGTTTTTTTCAGCATATAATTGTCCAATTATGCCTATCTTATTATCATTCCAACCCGATAAAGTTGAAAGTGCACCATTTTTATAATCCCAATACTGGTTTGATAATCCAGTTCCGAACCGTAATCCGTAATTATCAATAATTTGTGCATTTACGAATCCGCTTGCCAATAAAATAAATCCAAATAATACTATTTTTTTCATTTTTATGTTAATGGTTTGTTGATGAGGGGTGGCTTATAAATATCATAATGCATATTTAGTATTATTTATTAACGTAGCCACGCCCTTATTTTATGAATTTATACAAGTTTTAAACTATTGAATATCCATTAGTTTCTCAATTATTTTCGGAATATCGGTGTTGTCAATACAGCTTTTAAAGTACTCTTGGCCTTGACCTAAAGCCCTTATTGGCACAGGAGTTCCCGTATGTCCAAAGGTTGTCCACCCAATGCCTGTTTTTTCGCTCATTAAATAGATTGCCCTATTGGTAATGTTTATATCACTAAAGTGTTCAAGATAATCTTTATCGGGGTTTACCTTGGTTTTGTTAATAAATTCGGCAACATAGGCTTCGTGCAAAAATGCCAGCTCGTTGTCATCTAACCCCAATCCTTTTGATTCGTTTCCGAGCCCAAAGTATTTCTCAACCAATGCCATTACATCATCAAACGAGGCTTTAGGGTTGTTTTGTTTAAAATTGGTAAGCCGGCGCCCGAATTCCTGTGCCGATATTTTTTGGTGCTGCAACAACCCCAACCTAAGCGGTTTATCGTTTCCAACTCCAATGCCGCCTGTTTCGTGATCGGCGGTAACCAATATAAGGGTATTGTCGGGGTGTTTTTTGTAAAATTTTATTGCTTCGGCAACAGCTTTGTCAAACGCAAGTGTTTCGTGAATGCTTGTCGCGATATCATCGGAGTGGCATGCCCAGTCGATTTTTCCGCCTTCAACCATCATAAAAAAGCCTTTGGGGTTTTCTAAAACCTCGATGCCTTTTTTTGTAAATTCGGCTAACGATATCGAGCTGTCAACCTTGTCTATCTCCCAATAAAATTCGCCTTTCGGATATGTTTTAGGATTTATGGCAAAAACTTTTTTGTCGCCGTTTTTCAAAGCATCAAACCCCTTTTTTGTATTTACTATGGTATAGCCTTTTGCAACGGCATTTTCAAAAGCATCGGGCATACTGTCGTTTAACCCTTTTGGATTGTGGAAACCTCCGCCGCCGAAATAGTCAAAGCCCGATTCGGGCATCTCCATGCTTATTTCGTAATACATATTGCGTGAATCTTGGTGTGCATAATAGCCTGCCGGTGTGGCGTGGTCGATTGCCACGCTCGATAAAATACCGATTTTATAACCTGCCTTTTGGGCTTTTTCAGCAATGGTTTCATACTTTATGGCTAACGATGTGTCTTTGTTCAACACGCCGTTGTTGGTTTTGTGCCCTGTTGCAATAGCAGTAATTGCAGCCGACGAACAGGTTATCAGGCTATTTGCCGAATAGGTGGTTACGTACGATTGAACAGGAAAATCACTAAAGCTGAGGGCTTCGTTTCCGTGTTTGTTATCAAGCGCCGCCAAATAAAGTTCGGTGGCATAAGCTTGGTTCATACCCATTCCGTCGCCAATAAACAAAAATATATATTTTGCTTTGGATTCGGGTGTGTTTGTTTGGCAACTTCCTACTAAAAATAGAATTGCTACTGGCAATAAAAAAAGTATTTTTCTCATATCGGTAAATTTTATTCCACACTTGTGGGTTTTACCCGTCTGCCAAAGTTGTACGGCAGGGCAGGTTTTTCGCAGTAAGCTGCGAAATACAATATTTATACAAGATACATCGACTGTTTACGGCGAGGTTGCTCGTTAATTATTATTATGCCGTTAATACCCATATATCTTTCCGGTAAAATTAGTCATTTTAATTGAAAACACGCATACGTTATTTATGGCAGGGGCAGAATAGGCAAACTCTTTTTTGCCAACATACTGTTTCATAAATATATTCAATGCTTCGGTTTTTTCTCTGTTCGATTCAATAAATTCTACCTTTCCGTTTACCACAACGCTTTTGTAGCGCATTCCGTAGCTGCATGCAATATTTTCGGTAATATGAAAAAGCTCGTGGTCGGTGGTAAAATTTATACAAACATTAGGATTGTTTTTTAGTATGTCGATTTTTTTGCCTTGCGGGTCGCTATGCAGGTAAATTATGCCATTATGATATCCAAAATTAAAAGGGAGTACATACGGTATATTATCGGCATCAACCATGGCTACATGGCACACTTTGCATGATTGTATTATCGGCTCAACTTGTTTAAGCTCATTTAAAAAGGTTGTTTTTCGTCGGCTCATTTATGTTTGTTATTATAGTTCAAAAAATATCATGTAAATTTAATATAAAATAGAAACACTTTATTAAACAGTTTGTTTTTTTGCAAGATTATTAGATGTTAGACGCAAGACATAAGACTATTAGACACAAGACTATTAGACACAAGACTATTAGACGCAAGACGCAAGACGCAAGACGCAAGACGCAAGACGCAAGACACAAGACGCAAGACATAAGATATTAGATTCAAGGTTTTTAACCTCAACCTCAACCTCAACCTCAACCTCAACCTCAGCCTCAGCCTCAGCCTCAACCTCAACCTCAATCTCAACCTTAACCTCAACCTCAGCCTCAATCTCAGCCTCAATCTCAATCTCAGCCTCAACCTTAACCTTTAAACAATAATCGGGTACTGCTGTTATACACGTATTAAATTTATTGGCATTATAAGTTCAATCTATAAAGATATAGAATTTGCGAATAGAATTTATAGCAATTGAATGGGTTTGATTGTGTTACTTTGTATCAAATAAAATGATTTATTAATTATATAAAAAATAAAAATTATGTCAATATTAGTTGGAAAAAAAGCCCCGAGTTTTAGTGCAACAGTTGTGGTAAACGGTGGCGAAATTGTAAACGATTTTTCATTAGACCAGTATCTTGGTAAAAAGGATGTAGTGTTTTTCTTTTACCCTGCCGATTTTACTTTTGTATGTCCTACCGAGTTAATTGCTTTTCAAGATAAGCTTGCCGAATTTGAAAAAAGGGATGTTGCTGTTGTGGCATGTTCAACCGATCAAGAGTTTTCGCATTGGAAATGGCTGCAAACGCCTAAAAACCAAGGTGGTATTAAGGGTGTAACTTACCCAATGGTGGCCGACCCTGCAAATACTATTGCTGAAAACTATGGTGTTTTGGCCGGCAATTACGAATATAACGACGAAGGCGAAATTACTTTTGTTGGTTCGGCGCAAGCATACCGCGGACTGTTTTTAATCGACAAAGAGGGTGTGGTGCAACACCAAGTTGTAAATAATATGCCCCTTGGCCGTAGTGTTGACGAGGTTATCCGTATGGTTGACGCTTTGCAGTTTTTCCGCGAAAACGGCGAGGTTTGCCCTGCCGACTGGCATAAAGGCGAAAAAGCTATGGCTGCCACTCAGGTTGGCGTAGCAGAGTATTTGGCAAACAAGTAGGTTTGGAGTATTAAAATAAATATTTTTATAAAAAAGCCGTTCCGCATGGGGCGGCTTTTTTC
>CAYQPP010000100.1:0-11504 GCA_964419235.1 uncultured Bacteroidales bacterium | reverse complement strand
TAACTTTCTGTTAACAACTTGTAACTAAATTATATCTTTGCCAAAATTATAATATTAAAAGTTTACCGAAGTGAAAGATTTTAAACGATACACAATAACCTCGGCCTTGCCATACGCAAACGGGCCGGTGCATATAGGACACCTTGCAGGAGTTTACATACCATCTGATATTTATGCCCGTTACTTGCGCGGCAAAGGAAAAGACGTGGTTTTTATCGGCGGTTCCGACGAGCATGGGGTACCAATTACAATTAAAGCAAAAAACGAGGGTGTAACGCCGCAAGACATTGTTGATAAGTATCATGGCATTATAAAAAAATCGTTTCAAGATTTAGGCATCTCATTCGATATCTATTCGCGCACAACATCAAAAACACACCATAAAACGGCAAGCGAGTTTTTCAAAAAACTGTATAACGAAGGCAAATTTATCGAAAAAACATCAGAGCAATATTTTGACGAGGAGGCTCAGCAGTTTTTGGCCGACAGATATATAAAAGGCACATGCCCACATTGTGGCAACGACGAAGCTTATGGCGACCAGTGCGAAGCCTGCGGGACATCATTGAGCCCAATGGATTTGATAAACCCAAAATCGGCGTTAAGCGGAAATAAACCTATTAGAAAAGAGACAAAACATTGGTATTTGCCTTTAGACAAGCATGAAGATTTTTTGAAAAAATGGATTCTTGAAGAGCATAAAGAGTGGAAACCAAATGTTTACGGGCAATGTAAATCGTGGTTAGATACCGGTTTGCACCCGCGCGCAGTTAGCCGCGACTTAAACTGGGGAGTGCCCGTTCCGGTTGACGGAGCCGACGGTAAAGTATTATATGTATGGTTTGATGCACCTATAGGATATATTTCAAACACAATAGAGTGGGCCGAAAAAAACGGCAAAGACTGGAAAAAATATTGGCAAGACGATGATGCACGCCTCGTACATTTTATAGGTAAAGACAATATCGTATTCCACTGTATAATTTTTCCGGCAATGCTTAAAGCACACGGCGATTATATTTTACCCGATAATGTTCCGGGCAACGAATTTTTAAACCTTGAAAACGATAAAATATCTACCTCGCGAAACTGGGCGGTTTGGCTACACGAATATTTGGTCAAGTTTCCGGGTAAACAAGATGTGCTGCGCTATGTTTTGGCTGCAAACATGCCCGAGGCAAAAGACAACGATTTTACATGGAAAGATTTTCAGGCGCGCAACAATAACGAGTTGGTTGCCATTTTAGGAAACTTTATAAACCGTACAGCCGTTTTAATGCAAAAATACTATAATGGCATTGTACCCGCTTTGGGCGAACTTACCGATTACGATAAAGATGCCATTGCCGAATTAACTACTTTTAAAACAAAAATCGAGAAATCGTTAGATACATTCCGCTTTCGCGAAGCCCTTAAAGAGGCAATGAACTTAGCACGCTTGGGCAATAAATACCTTGCCGACACCGAGCCTTGGAAGGTTATTAAAACTGATGCTGCAAGAGTTGAAACCATTATGAATATCTGCATACAGATAACAGCAAGCCTTAGTATAATTTTTGAGCCGTTTATGCCGTTTACCACCGAAAAAATCAGGAAAATATTGAATATTGATGTTTTGGGCTGGGATAACCTCGGCAAATTAGATTTGATTAAAAAAGGACACGAGGTAGGAAAACCATTTTTGCTATTTGATAAAATTGAAGATGCTGAAATTGAGGCACAAATTACCAAACTGTTAAATACAAAAAAGGTTAATGAAAGTGCCAATGCCGTAGCTAATCCTGCAAAACCCGAAATTTCATTCGACGATTTTACAAAAATGGATATTCGCACAGGCACTATTTTAGAAGCTGAAAAAGTGCCGAAAACAAAAAAACTTTTAAAACTTTTGGTCGATACAGGCATCGATAAACGCATTGTTGTTTCAGGCATTGCCGAAAGCTATTCGGCAGAAGAGGCTGTTGGAAAAAAAGTAAGCATACTTATAAATTTGGCACCCCGCAAAATTAAAGGGATAGAGTCGCAAGGCATGATATTAATGGCCGAAAACCATAACGGCGAGCTCGCTTTTGTGTCGCCCGAAAAAGATTTTAATAATGGTTCGGAAGTAAGGTAAAGCATTATTTTTTAAACTTATTTAAAAAAAGATGCAACCAAATATACAAACAAAGCTCTATATAAAACATAAACACTTAAACACGTTTTAAACAGATGAAACCAACCATGTTGGAGATAATTATAATACTTAATAACCAACAGGTTACAAATTTATAAACAGATGAAAATACTACTTACACTTTTTTTAACAGTTTTAATCAGCATGCTGTTTTCTTGTAAAAAAGATGAGGGTCCCGGAGGAACATCAAACATAATTGGCAAGGTTTGGGTACAAGATTATTCAAATAATTTTACCGTGTTAACATCGGAATACTGGGCTGAAGAAGAAAATGTTTACATAATATATGGAAATGACACCATATATAGCGACCGAACCAAAACCACCTACAACGGCAGTTATTGGTTTCAGTATTTACACGAGGGTACATATACTATATATGCTTACTCAAACGATAGTTCAACGGTAAACCCTTCGCCCTCGGGTAGGATTCCTGTAAAAGTTAAGGTAACCATTGATAAATCGGGGGTTGACTATATTGCTCCCCAATTAACTATTTTTTATTAATATGCTCCCTAAAAGCAACTATAATAGTATTATTAGTGAGTTTGAGCCCATACAGCTTAACGAAATTAATCAGCTAAAACTATTAAAACGGGTTGATAACAAGTTTGTTATGCCTATTAATAAGCTTGAGGAGTTATTGAAAATTATAAAAAACGATTACAAAATTCTGGAAATAAACGGTGAGCGTGATTTTGCTTATCACACTGCATATTTTGATACACCAAAGTTCGATTTTTATTTAAACCACCAAAACCAAAGGTTAAACAGACATAAAATCAGGATGCGTACCTACATGGTTAGCAATGTTACTTTTTTAGAAATAAAAAGAAAAAACAACAAGGGAAAAACCATTAAAACACGAAAACAGATTGACAAAATCAGCAACCTGAATACTGAGTATTACAATTATCTTGAATCAACAGTTTTGCTCAATAGACGCGATTTAGAAAATAGCTCCGACAATTCGTTTCGCCGAATTACACTCGTGTCGTTTAAAACAAATGAACGCATTACTCTCGACTATAATTTGGTTTTTTGGCACAACAAAAAAACCAAAGAGATGCCGTTTATATCTATTGTTGAAGTTAAAAAAGACAAAGCTGTAGGAAAAAGCCCCGTAACCCAAGCACTTAAAAAACTTAAAGTACATTCGCGCGGGTTTAGCAAATATTGCATGGGATTAACCTACCTTTACCCCGATTTAAAACAGAATAATTTTAAACCTAATAAACTTTACTTAAAAAAAATAGAACATGCTACCATTAATAACTAATTTATCGGCAGAACTGTTTGGCATTCAAATAATCAACACTTCTGATTTTTGGGAGTTGATAATGCGCTCAGTATTTAATTTTTTAATTACATTAATTTTAGTTAGATATATTTATTATCCGATAACGCGTAAGCGTGATTTTCTTTTTACCTTTTTATTGATAGGCACAGTAGTATTTTTATTAACATTTTTACTTGAAAGCGTTAAACTGCAATTAGGTTTTGCATTAGGCCTGTTTGCTGTTTTTGGAATTATCAGATATAGAACAACAACTATTTCAATTAAAGAAATGACCTATTTGTTTATTGTAATAGGTATATCAGTAGTAAACGCGCTTGCCAACAAAAAAGTCAGTTATGCCGAGCTTGTATTTACCAACTTGGCAATTTTGGCAATTACCTATTTTGTTGAAAAAGTAAAAAGTCTTGAAAACGAGTTATTTACAGTAGTAACTTACGAAAATATTGAATTGGCAACACCTCAACACAAAGAAGAGTTAATTAAAGATCTTGAAAAAAGGTTAGGTATAAAAATAAGACGAATTGAAATTAGTAATCTTGACTATCAGCGCGATACTGCAAAAATCAAGGTGTTTTTCTTTAAAAGTCACCAAACATGGGCCAATATGGAAGAAATAGATTATAGAATTCTTTCAGATGAGTAATACCTAAATTTAACGATTCCGAACTTTAAATATCACCAATTATGCAGCACAAAAAGAAAGTTCAAAAATTCTCTATCACCAACAGGGTGAATTCAAATTTTATGAATTCCTTTTTGTACCACAGCATTGGCAATCTTTTTTATTCCAAATCACTCAATTTAGGTAATAAAAACAATTTAAAATTCACCATTTTAATCCTCTTTTTACTATCGGTTACACAAACCTTTAGTCAAATTGAGGATTTTTACAGTTGGAATGAATTGTCGGTTAAAAAAAAGGTAAATAAAAAAATAACGCTTATACTGCAACAAGATATCCGATTGCAAAATAACGCATCAGTATTTAAAGATTATGTTACCGTTGTAGGCGCACAATACTCATTTAACAAAAAGGTAAAAGTTCGGGCATCATACCGTTATACCTACTCAAACGATCTTGAGTACAATATTGAAAGTGAACATAGGCTATATGCCGACCTTATGCTACGGCATAAAATTAATCGCTTCCGCCTGCATTACAGGGCACGGCTTCAGGCAAAATTTGTGCATTTTGATGTTAACTGCTGGTATCATTTACGAAACCGTTTTACTATTGACTATAATATTCGAAAAGTGCCGTTAGTGCCTTATGCCGAATATGAATTTTATTATAGCCTTAACAATCCCAAATATAACAGTATAGACCGCAGCAGATACACGCTTGGACTAAAATATGATGTTTTTGATTTTATGGGAGTTTATACTTTTTATAGAATTTTGCTGCGTAGAGAACAATTACGAAAACCCTTTAACAAATATATTTTAGGTGTAGGGCTAAGTTTTAAATTATAAGCACTGCTATAAATCTGCTTAAGCAAAACAGATTTTTGCAACGAACTGTTTTACAAATAGCACCCTATTTGTTTTTCAATTCTCATTATTTTCATACCAAAATTAACCATTACTCCTCCTGTTTTTCACATTAATAACCCCTTTTTAACAATTTTTTGTTGTATGATTATTAAAAAACCGTATATTTCATTAATTTTGAAATTAATAAATGCAAAATGTTAAATAGACAATCAATTAACCTGTTATTTATGAAACTATTTCAATTTGTTTTACTTATCGGTTTTATTCTACTGTTTTCAAGATGTCAAAACAGTACCAACCAAAACTCAATAAATTTAAAAGATATTGATGTTAATATTGATACCACCCAAGAGCAATCAATTAAAAAAGTTTTTTTTAACCTCCCCTCCCCCATTGAATTAACGCAAACTATTCTTTCAACAGACAATACATTTAACCCCGAATATTTAAACCCTGTAAAAAATGTTGAAAACTACATATCATCATCAAAACTGGCATTAAATTTTGGCATTTACGGAGCCGACTTATGTTATTGCCGCGTTTTTGACCAGTTACAACAATCAATAAGCTACCTTGCTGTAATCAGAAAAATAACCACAAAACTGCAAATTCCCGAAGATGAAGGATCGGAAACAATAAACCGCATTGAGGAAAGTATTGAAAACCGCGATTCAATTTTTCAGATTATTGCCGACACCTACGCCGGTGCCGATGGCTATTTAAAAGAAAATGAACGCGATTTAACTGCAACATTTATTTTAATTGGCGGTTGGGTTGAGGGTATGTACTTTGCTGTTAATATTAATAACGACAAATTGAGCAAAAACCAACTTAACAGTAAAATTGCCGAACAAAAATTTTCAATGCAAAATTTAATGATGCTAATTGATAAGTATAAAGAAAACACGGCAATAACAGAATTATATCCATTGTTTATGCAACTTAATGATGTTTACAAAAACATATCTATTTCGTATGATAAACCTGTGGTAATAACCGACCAAGAAACAAAAGTTACAACTATTGATAACTCGGCAAATATTGATATAACTCAAAAACAACTGAACGAAATTAGCAATTTGATTATCGAAATTCGTAGCAAAATTGTTAATTAACCGGCAATGCCGAAGATAATAATTGAGGCAAATACAAGCATAATTGCAACTGTTTGCCAAACGAGAAACTATAAATTATAAACAGATGAAAACACTTGTAAAATATTTATTCTTTTTTGGTATAGTTTTAGGCCTTCAGTCAAACGCCATTGGCCAATGTAAATCATTTACAAAAAATGAATGTAAGCCTAAACTTAGCCCATACATTTATAACGGGCAACTAAATAGTGCCGTTTTAAACGAAGGTGATATTGCTGAATTAATGATAACTTTTTACAGCAACCAAGATTACCGGATTGTAGTTTGTTCTGCTGACGAATTAAACGGTGTAGTGTTTAAATTAAAAGATGCCGGTGGACAAGAGATATTTACAAATACCGATCACGATATGGTTGACTTTTGGGATTTCCATACCAAATCGACCCAACAGTTAATTATTGAAGTGAGTGTCCCGGAAAATTCAACAGGAGAAAATTACAAAAGCGGATGTGTTTCTATTTTAGTTGGTTTTTTAGATAAAAAATAGTTTGTTAAGCTTTATCTAATTCAGCTTAACCTTTGCCGAACCAATCATACTCCCGTCGCAAAAAATATCAACTACATAAACCCCCGGTTGCAGTACTTCGTCGCCGGTGTGCTCAAAATATACAACCGCATTAGTAAGCGTACCATCATATTGTACTTCCCTAACCGATGAATAGGCAATCTCTTCACCTTCATAAGAAAAAACCGGTTGGTTATCCTGAATTAAGATATGCTGGTCGGGGTCGGTAATTCTTAAATATATGCTTTTTAACCCTGTTGGCGCAATGGCATTCTCATCTAAAGCAAAATTTACTGCAAACCGTTTTGTTTTTTTTGCCCTTGAGGTTGATTTGCCTTTATGGTTAAACGATACCAAACTAACATCAACCGCCTTTATTACCGATGCAATTTTTACTTTATCGGCAGCCTCGTCGTATTTATCAGACAGTTGTTTGTTCTTTTTCCTTGCATTTTGGTACTGCTTTTTAATCTCTTTGTTTTGTGCAGTAAGTTCAATATTTAACGTATTTAACGAATCAACCTGATGAATAAACCCCTTCATAATACTGCGCAAGGTTTTCAGCTCTTTTTTATATTTATTAATCTGTGTCCTGTTTTCGGCCTTTGTTGTACGCAATTGCGAAATAAGCCCTTTAATTCTCTCCTTCTCTTCATCTAATTGACTTGCAATACTATCACTGGTAGTTTCTAAGCTGTCATAATCGTCAAGCAAACTTTGGTACTGAAATGTTAAAGCCTCTTTTTCGTTGTTTACCTGATTAAGCTCTGCTATTTTTTTCTCGGTTTTTTGCTGTTGATTAAAAAACAGATAACCCAAACCTATTAGTATCACCACTAAAATACCAATTGCAATTTTATAGCCTTGGCCACCACTGTTAGCCGTATTAAATTCCTTTATATTATCCACGTTTAATTAATTTTTGTTGTTTATTGAATGACACAAATTTAATTTTTTTTTATTAACCTAACCATAAATATCAAAATTATGAAGATTAAACAGTTTTATTCTTCAATATCCTTATCTGTAATATGCGAATCTAAAAACCACCTGTTGCCTATTACCTCATCAATTTCGGCAATAATTGAGCCTATTAAAATTTTAGCCTCAACTTTTATAGGTATCTTGGTTTTATCATCCGATATCCAAACTGTTATATCCTCGCCACCTGAAAATATTGTGCCTTCAACCATTAAAATTGAAAACCTGAGGCAGCGGTACATTTTTTCACTTTTTAATTCAATATTTTCAATACCGATATAACGCAAATACAAATTGTAAATTTTATTATCAACCAGCATTTTTAACGGAATGGTATCATTGTAGGCAATTTTTGAAACATCGGTGTTTCGGCAAGCATAAATGGCGGTTAAAACATCTAAAGTACAATCCTCAATTTTAAGGGTATCAAGGTGTAGAGGCATTTTACTATTTTGTGTTGACGAATATATTTTTTGCTTGGTATAATCAAAATCATATCTGTTGTTTACGCTATAACCCCCTTCGCTTGTAACCCTCGAAAAATAGTACGGGCTTAATGTTGTTGAATCAACTATTGATTGAAAACTATCCCTAACCTTGTAAATCCAATCGTAATTTGGCAGTGTTTGCCCATAGCTTGTAAAATGAAAAGCCTTTTTGTTATTGTATAACTCCTGTTTTACCTTAAACGAAACTTCGGCGGCATTAAACCACATAAAACCCAAATTATAGTAAACACTGTATTTTAACTGCTCGCCCGAATTAAAAACAGTGTTTACATAATTACATTGGCTGTACAATTTTGTGCCAGCAATCATAAAAAAAAATAGTATCGATAAAAAACGTATCACTTGGCTTTATGCGATTTTACAAAACAATTTCCGATAAAACTTATTGTTTCGGCTATGGGTGTATAAGAGAAATTAAGTTCGTCAATAATTTTTGTTCCTGCATAATTATCGCATGTATGCGAAATAGTATGGGTTTGACGTGTTATTTTAGGCTCGCGGCGTAATATTCCACTTTTTATTTTTTCAAACCTAAAAGCCAACCCCGTAATAAATTTTGTTGCATATTTATAGGGCGGTTTTACCTGTATGGATTCGGCAATTTTTGTAAACAAGCTTTTATACGATAAAGTATCGGAAGCCAACAAAAAACGCTCTCCTTCAATATCCGAATCCATCAGCATTATCATGGCTTTTGTTACATCTCTAACATCAACATAGCTTGTGGTTCCTAAGGTATAATATTTTAACCCTTTTGAAATCATTGAAAAAAGCTGCGGGCTGCCTTGGCTCCAATTGCCTGCACCCAAAATAACCGATGGGTTTACTATTACTGCACTCAACCCCTCAGCCATTCCGCGCCAAACTTCAAGCTCAGAGTAATATTTGCTTAATGAATATGCCGATTTGCCCGAAGGCGACCAAGGCGTCTCCTCGTTAATTTGCCTACCGTTTATTTTTCCGCCCAAAGCGCCTATACTACTTACATGACAAAGTTTTACAACATTTTTCAATAAACATACGTTTACCAAGTTTGCCGTTCCCTCAACGTTGGTTTCAATAATATGGCTGCTCAACTTGGGGTTAAACGAAATTTTTGCCGCACAATGGTAAACTTTTGAGCCCTCGGGAATTATATCAATCAAATTCTCAAAATCCGATAATTCGCCCTCAACCCAATTAATGCGCTTTTCGATAGCCTCGGTATTATTGGTATAAAACGATATTAATGAGGAGAATTTATTGTGCGGCGTACCTGCCCTTTTTAAAGCGGTAACCTTTTCTCCTTTATTAATTAAATCGAAAATTAACCTTGCCCCTACTAAACCTGTTCCTCCTGTAACAAATACCATAAGCCTAAATTATTAAAACAAAGATAAATTAAAACCCCCATATTTATTAAGAACACAAAATTTTTATTATATTTAATTTTTTAAAACAAAAAACTATGAAACATATTACATTAATTGCTCTTTTTGCCCTTTTTACAATAAAAGGATTTGCCCAAGTCAAAACTCCAATAAATTGTTCTGACTTTGAACAAAAGGCTTTTTCGACAAAAATGAATTTTAAAGCCAGTCCCGAAACAGATAATTATGATATTATTTATCATAGAATTTTATGGAAGGTTGACCCTGCTGTAAAATATATTCAAGGAGAAGTTACATCGTATTTTAAAGCCGCCAAAAACAATATGGCTTTTATATATTTTGATTTAATTAATGCCCTTGATGTTGACAGCGTTAAGCACAACAATACTGAGCTTACTTTTACCCACACAAACAATTTAATAAAAATAACCCTGCCCAATTCGCTTAACCAAGGCGATATTGACTCGGTAAAAGTTTATTATAAAGGGGTTCCGCAGGCATTAACCGGTTTTGGCGCATTTGAGACAAGCACCCATGCCGGTATAGCAATTTTGTGGACTCTTTCGGAACCTTACGGCGCGCGCGAATGGTGGCCTTGCAAACAGTCGTTAACCGATAAAATTGATTCAATTGATATTTATATTGAAACACCCCAACAATATAAAGTTGGCTCAAACGGCAAATTAATGTTTGAAAATATTAATGGCGACACAAAACTTACATGGTGGAAACACCGCTACCCAATTGCTGCCTATTTGGTGGCCATTGCAGTAACCAATTACGAATCGTACTCGCATTATGCAAAGATAAACGAAACCGACTCTGTTGAAATTTTGAATTATGTTTACCCCGAAAATTTAAGCTCTGCCCAAACAAGTACTGAATTTACAGTAACCGTGGTTGAGCTTTTTAGCAATTTATTTATACCGTACCCTTTTAGCAAAGAAAAATACGGACATGCCCAATTTGGCTGGGGCGGGGGAATGGAACATCAAACAATGAGCTTTATGACAGGTTTTAGCGAGAACTTAATAACCCACGAGCTTTCGCACCAATGGTTTGGCGACCATGTTACATGTGGCAGTTGGCAGCACATTTGGGTAAACGAAGGATTTGCCGTTTTTTGCGAATGCCTTGCCCAAGAGCACCTTTATCCAAATGGTTGGACAAATTGGAAAAAAAACAGAATGAATACAGTTCTTCAAAACGGGCAGTCGGGGTCGATATTTGTTGAAGATACAAGCAGTGCAAATAGGATTTTTGACAATACCCTTACATACCAAAAAGGAGGACTGATGTTGCAAATGCTGCGCAACCAAATAGGCGACGAGGCGTTTTTTGCCGGAATTAAAGAGCACCTAACCAACCCTAAAACCAGCGGTGGTTTTGCTACTGCAAGCGATGTACAATTGTATTTAGAAGAGGCTGCCGACACCAACCTTACTACATTTTTTAACGACTGGTATTATGGGCAAGGCTATCCTAATTACACTATTAAATGGGCGCAAGATTTAGACAACAAATTAAGCCTAAATATTTCGCAAACCACTACCCACTCATCGGTTACATTTTTTGCAATGCATGTACCCGTTTTGTTGAAAGGCTCAGGCCAAGAAAAGCTAATAACTTTTCATAATACCAAAAACAACGAGGATTTTACTTATGATGCCGGTTTTATTGTTGATGAAATTGTGTTTGACCCAAATTATAATATTATATCGACACACCCTGCCAATATTATATTAAATATTGAGGAGTCAATACGCCAAACACATATTACACTAATGCCAAACCCTGCCAATGAATTTATAATTGTAAAATCATCCAAAAATGTTGAGTTTAATAGTCTCAATATTATTGATTTATCGGGCAAACATGTTTACAACACCTCTTTTAACAGCAACAAGCAAAAAACTCATATAAATATTTCAGGGTTGCCTGTGGGTATTTATTATATGCGCATTAATACAAAAAAAGGGCTGATTGTTAAGAAGTTTATAAAATCAAATTGATTA
>CAYQPP010000099.1:4944-11539 GCA_964419235.1 uncultured Bacteroidales bacterium | reverse complement strand
TGTAACTATTTAAATGCCAACACTTACAGCAAATAGTTAACATTTTCTCATGAATGTAGGTTAATAAATTCACACCAACACTAAAACCGTTGTTTTTTAGTTTTCCCGGTTTTTAGGAGCAGTATCAAGGGAGAGTTTTTAATTTACAGGCTCTTTTTAGCTTACCAAAACCTTTCCGGTCATCTCTTTCGGAATATCCAATTGCATAAGCGATAAAAGCGTTGGGGCAACATCGGCCAAAATACCATTATCAACTTTTTTTACATTATCGGATACCACAATAATTGGTACGGGGTTTAACGAATGTGCCGTGTTTGGCGAGCCATCGGGGTTTATGGCATTATCGGCATTGCCATGATCGGCAATAATTACCACTTCGTAACCGTTGTTTTTTGCTGTATTTACCACCTCGCCAACGCATTGGTCAACTGTTTTTACAGCTTTGCTAATTGCTTCATAAATACCTGTATGCCCTACCATGTCGCCGTTGGCAAAGTTTACAGCAATAAAATCAAGCTCGCCTTTGTTAATCTCGTTTACTAAGGCATCTTTAACTAAAAATGCGCTCATTTCGGGCTGTAAATCGTAGGTGGCAACTTTTGGAGAGTTTATTAAAATGCGTATTTCGCCATCAAACTCTTTTTCGCGGCCGCCGTTCATAAAAAACGTAACATGTGCATACTTTTCGGTTTCGGCAATGCGCAACTGTTTTAAGCCAAGTTTTGAAACAACTTCGCCAATAGTATTTTTTACGTTGTCTTTTGTAAAAGCTACGTTTATATTTTTAAAATTTTCATCGTACGATGTCATTGTAACATAGTGCAGCGGAATGGTTTTCATGCCTTGGTCGGGCATGTCTTGTTGGGTTAACGCGGTTGTTATTTGGCGTAGGCGGTCGGTTCTAAAGTTAAAGCAGAATACCACATCGCCTTTATTTATTTTACCAACAGGCACATCGTTTTCGTCAACAAATACAACAGGTTTTATAAATTCGTCGGTTACACCGTTCGAGTATGATTCATTAATGGCATTAATTGCATTTGTGGCATGTTTGCCTTTTCCGTTAACCATTAAATCGTAGCCTTCTTTAATACGTTCCCAGCGCTTATCGCGATCCATTGTGTAGTAGCGGCCAATTAACGATGCAATTTTTACATTGGTATTATCAATATGCTCCACTACCTCTTTCATAAAACCCAGCCCGCTTTTTGGGTCGGTGTCGCGGCCATCGGTAAGGGCATGGATAAATACATTTTTTAAGTTGTGGCGATCTGTCAAATCACATAAAGCTAACAGGTGGTTGGTCATGGCATGCACCCCGCCCGGGCCTATTAACCCTAAAAAATGTACAGCTTTATTGTTCTGTTTTGCATAGTTAAATGCGTTTGTAATAACACTATTTTTTTCAATTGATTTGTCGCGGATGGCAAGGTTTATTTTTACCAAATCTTGGTAAACAACCCTTCCTGCTCCAATATTCAGGTGTCCTACCTCGGAGTTGCCCATTTGCCCGTTTGGCAAACCGACATCTTCGCCACTTGTAAGCAGTTTAGCATTGGGGTAGTCGTTTTTTAATTTCTCGATATGCGGAGCTCCCACGGTTGCAATAACATCCGACTTTGATTTATCGCCAATTCCCCAACCGTCAAGTATCATTAAAAGGGCTTTTTTATTTTTCATCTGTTTAAATTTATGTTAACAGTTTTGTTTTTAGTTAGCAAATGCAGTTGTAATTCTTGTGTATTACTGATAATCAGACTAACAGGTTTCGCTAAACTTATCTCGCTTTAGCGGAGTGTTTAACACTCAATTGTATTAGCAAAAATATTCAATTTTTAACCAAACAGCTATTTTTGTTTTACATATTTTTCTAATTTGCCGAATACTGATATTTGGTTAACACAAAACTGTGGCAATGGTTTATAATTGTTTTTTATTTATAAAGCCAAGGTGTGGTTTTGTAATTAAATTAATTCAATATTAAAGTGCATAATAACAACTACATAGCATAATAAAACATATAATTATTATACAACTTTGTTGGCATTGTCAACACCTTGTATTTGGTATGTGCAAATAGGGCAAACGTTTGAGTTGATAACTAATTTGTAACAATCAGTTTTTTAACTTTTGATGTATTATTGTAGGTTAGTACATACATATATAAACCCGGCAAAAGGTTTTCTGTTTTTAAATTTATTTGCTCAACATATTTACCTGCGCTTAAGTTTTTATTTGCTATAATATTTTTAACAACCCTGCCGTACGAATCATATAGCAAAAGCGAAACCGTGGCTTTTTGCCTCAGTTTAAATGAATAAAAGCTTAAATTTGTAGCAGGGTTCGGATAAATAACTTCTTCGGTAATCGGAAAAACTTCGTTTACATCAAGCCCAATTATATCGGTATCAATAATTGCAGTCCAAACGCTTAACCCACTTTCATCGCCGCTATAATTTAAACGTGTCCAAATTGGTCGCACAACATTGTTATGTGCAGTAATATTATTATAGTCTCCAAAAAGCACATTGCCAGTAGGCAAAAAAGGTGTTTCGCTAATTTTAAAATTTGTAAAAGTTTCGCCACCATCTTGCGACATTGCCATGTAAACATCGGTTGTTTCGTTATCGTATGCCCTGCGGTCGTAAAAAACAAAATATAAAACGCCATTGGTTTGGTCAATTGCCATCCATGTTAAAAACTGGTGTGTGTGCGTTGTATCGTCATTAACCCTTTTGGGGCTACTCCATGTGTTACCGCCATCGGTTGATTTGGCAAGCCAAACATCGGTGTCGTCAGTGCCGTTTCTTTGGTCGGTCCAGTTGATATAGATATTCCCTTTATGGCTTGAGCTGCTTGTATCGCAACAGGTTATCGGCAGTCCGTTGCACCTGTTAATTTCAGGTATTGTTAAATCCCAACCGCCGGGCTGTGTGGCAACCTCAATATCGTTGTCGAGCCATGTTACCCCTTTGTTGAGCGAGCGGTCAAAATATATTTTATTGTTATATGCCCATGCCACATAAACTTCGCCATTGGGGCCAACAGCCGGAACAGCCCCTTCGGTAGTGTTATCGGAGTCGATACAGTCGCCCGACAGTTCGTTTATTTGAATTGCCTCGCTCCATGTTTCGCCGTTGTCTTCCGACCTGCTAAAAAGTATATTGCTTTTTTTACTGCTTGATGGGCTGCCGTAAGCATCAAATTGTGTCCATGTTGTATATATGTAATTATTTGAAAAATCAACAGTTGCCCACTGTTTGTCTTGGTCTTTTGAACCTTCAAGCCCCATAAATGAGCCATTGCTCCATGTTTCGCCGTTATCGGTGCTTTTTTGGCAAACAATCCTGTCTAACCAATTACCATCTTGTGGGCTTGACAGATGTAGATAATAGAAATCGCCATTTTTATCACTAATAATACAGGGGTCGCCGGCTACTCCATAGGTCGAGCTTAAACCATTCCGTGTCCAAGTTAACCCGCCATCGTTTGAGTAGTAGCAATTATTCATGTTTGAACCGGCAACAATAAATTGCGGGTTCAAATAACTTACACAAATGCTTGGCTCTTCGGGACCGTTAAAAGTACTTATTTTAATATTTTGGTGTTGTGCCATAACACATTGAATGGAGGCTAATATAAGTATCGTTAAAAAGTTTTTCATGAAAATATAGTTTTTGTTTAAAGAATTAAAAATACAAAAACTATTTTTGTAAATATATACATAACCAATTAATATTTTTGTTTTGGTAAAAAAAGTGTTTAGGTTTTTTTTCAGATTAATAGTTATACTTGGTTTGTTTACAGGCATATTATTTGTTTTGTCGAAACTGCTTGAGCAAAAAGTTGTTGATAAAGCGGTTATCGCTATCAATAGTGAGTTAGATGTGCCGGTTCATGTTGAGAGTATTACATTTTCGCTTATAAATAAATTCCCAAATGCTACACTGCTTTTAAAAAATGTTACAATCCTTCCGGCTAATAATTTTAACCGTAGCTGTTTTAATGAGAGTTATGTTGATACATTAGTTTTTATAAAAGAGCTCTATTTGTCGATGAACATGCTGTCGTTGTTAAATAACCGGCTCGACTTAACAAAAGCTTATGCGCAAAACGGGCAAATAAATATTTTGGTTGATAAAAAAGGGAAAGAAAACTATAAAATATTTAAAGAAAAACAGGCAAAACCCTTGTCGGACACATCGGTAAATAATATGGCTTTTTTGTTAAATCAAATTCAGCTAAAGCAAGTTGAGTTTAGGTTTATTAACAAGTATAAAAAAACCGGCATAAGTATTTCTGCACCCGCATACACTTTAAACGGCACTTTTTATAAAAAGCAATACACGGCAAGCACAAAAGGCAAGCTTTTGGTAAATTATTTTGAACAGGGCAGTATAAAAATACATCCTGCAAAGCCTGCCAATTTAAGTATTCAGCTTAGTGTTGACAACAACAGTATAGAGATAGTTAAAAGCAACTTGCAAAATTCAGCCGTAAAGCTTTCAACAACCGGCAATATTGTGTTAAGCAGCCCCGTAAAGGTTGATTTAAAAATTGCCGGCAACACAAATAATATCGATGAGCTTATAGGGCTTTTAAACAGCAACAAAAACTATAAATTTATAACACATGGGCAGCTTGGCGTTTCGGCAGTTGTAAAAGGGGTAATAAGCAGTAAAAAATCGCCGGCGGTGGCTGCCAATTTTAAATTGGAGAATGGTAGTATAAGCGAAAAAAAATATCATCTGTATTTAGATAAAATAGAATTTAACGGCTCATATACCAATGGCAAAAAACAGGATATGGGCACGTCGCAAATTGATATAAAGAGCTTTTTAATATCAACCGACAGTAGCTTGCTGTCAGGTAGTATAAATGTTTATAATTTTAATAAACCATTGGTTACAATAAATGCCAAATCGACAATTTATGCTAATGATTTGCAAGGCTGGATACCCGCTAAATCAAACTTGTTGATTGGCGGGCAATTAAATGGGGAGTTCTATTGTAAAGGCTTTTATAACACACAATTGCCGTTTGCCGTAAGCAATTTTAGCAACTGGCAAAAAAAGGCCGATTTTATTATAAACAGCGGGGTTATAAAAATCGTTGAGCCAAAATTGAATATTAAAGGGTTGACCACTCAATTAACAATTAACGGGAATTCACTTTCGTTAAACAAAATTAATGCAACAATTCAGGATAGTAAAATTAGCGGTAATATTACTGTTGACGACTATTTTACACCCATTGTAGATTCAACTGCCGATATTGATATTACTGCCGATATTTTTGCAGACAAAATACAGTATAACGATTTTAAGCACTTTTTTGACAGCAGCAGCACAAGCTCAGAAAACATGCGCGATATTAACATAACAGGGAGTTTTAAAACCGATAGGTTTGTTTATGATAAACTGATTGCAAGCGGGGTGAGCGGAAAGCTCAGCTATAAAAAAGAGAGGCTGCAAATTACCGGTTTAAAGTTTAGTGCAATGGGCGGAACGGTGCAAAGCCAATTAAACTATTTTCGTAGGTACGGTGATAATTATTCGCTCCAAACCAACACAATAACAAACAATGTTAATATAAGACAGCTGTTTTTAAACTTCAATAATTTTGGGCAAACTTATATTACACATAAAAACATTGATGGGCAGCTTACCTCAAATTTTGATTTTGAGGTTACATACAAAAACGGGCGGTTTGTACCGTCAACCATTGAGCTTTTAGGGCATTTGCGCATAGATAACGGGGAGTTGATAAATTTTGGCTCAATACAAGAGGTAGCTAAATTTTCGGATATCGAGGAGTTGAAGCATATAAAATTCTCATCGCTCGAAAATGATATATTAATAAGCAGCAGTACTGTTAATATACCCAAAATGGAGATACTCAGCAACGCCTTTGACATTTCGCTTTACGGATGGCAAAAATTTAATGGCGACTATGAATACCATATGCGCATAAACCTTGCTGATTTTATGGGCGGCAAATCGAAGCGGTTGGCAAAACAGCAGAGCGAGTTTGGCACTATTGAAGATGACGGGTACGGCAAAAAGCCGCTATTTTTAGTGGTAACAAGCAAAAACAACAAAACCAAGGTTAAGCTCGATGGCGAGGTTATTAAAAGCAATTTAAAGAAGGTATTTAATGAAGAGAAAAAAGAGTTTAAAAAAATACTTCACGACGAGTTTGGCTGGTTTAAAAAGGACACAACTTTAAATAAAAACAAAAAACCGAAAAAAAAGCAGAAGTTTATTATTGAATGGGACGAAGAGTAAAGGGGCTTTTCCTGCAACGCTCAAAGGTCTTGCAGACGCTTTGAGGTTGGTATAGCTAATCTTCGATTTGCACCTTGAAGCGTTGTAACGCCACTCTCTAAGTGGTTTTGTTATTTTGTTTTACCACTCGGAGAGTGGTGTTACAATATTTGTAGTTTCAGTTTACTGCCCAATTTGTTCTGTGCTTTCTTCCCTGTATAGGGAAGGTGCCGATAGGCGGATGGGTGTTTTAGTTTTATAATATTTACTTTTTGGGGCTTTTCCTGCAACGCTCAAAGGTCTTGCAGACGCTTTGAGGTTGGTATAGC
>CAYQPP010000099.1:0-4844 GCA_964419235.1 uncultured Bacteroidales bacterium | reverse complement strand
TTGTTTTACCACTCGGAGAGTGGTGTTACAATATTTGTAGTTTCAGTTTACTGCCTAATTCGTTATGTGCTCCCTTCCCTGTATAGGGAAGGTGCCGATAGGCGGATGGGTGTTTTGGTTTTATAATATTTGCTTTTGGGGCTTTTCCTGCAACGCTCAAAGGTATTGCAAACGCTTTGAGGTTTTTCCTTAACCTTTAGGCATGAGTATTTCGAAAGCGTTGTAACGCCACTCTCTAAGTGGTTTTGTTATTTTGTTTTACCACTCGGAGAGTGGTGTTACAATATTTGTAGTTTCAGTTTACTGCCCAATTTGTTCTGTGCTTTCTTCCCTGTATAGGGAAGGTGCCGATAGGCGGATGGGTATTTTGGTTGCACCGCAAAAAACAAGCTGTTCATTTTATTTAAAGAAAAGAGCTTATAGGAGTGCACAAAAACAATAAAAACACACTATATTCGTTTGTATTTAATTATGCAAAAAATGACCTTTTATACACATAAAAAGCGGTGGAAAGTAGCACTATTTATAGTTGCTATTGTTATAGGAGTGCTATCGCTCACTTATACGGGCAGGTTGGTAAAAAAAATGGAGGTTGAGGAGCAAAAAAACATGAAAATATGGGCCGAAGCCCAAACCGCCCTTACCAACATGGACGATATGCAGCAAGAGATTAGCTTTTACCTGAAAATAGTTTCTAAAAACACCACCATACCGGTTATTTTGGTAAATCATAACGACAGTATTGTTACGGCAATAAATATTAAAAAAGGTAAAGAGCATAACCCAAAATATCTATATCATAAACTTGAGAAGATGAAAGAGGGGCATGAGCGTATTGTTATTGATTTTCCTGATGGCACAAAAAATTACATTTATTATGAAGACTCTACAATATTAAAACAGCTTACGATTTATCCGTATGTTCAGTTGGGTGTAATTTCGTTGTTTATTTTAATATCATATCTGGCATTTAGCTCATCGCGTAAAGCTGAGCAAAATCAAGTTTGGGTTGGTATGTCAAAAGAGACGGCACACCAATTGGGTACACCAATTTCGTCGTTAATGGCATGGCTTGAGATATTAGAGCAAACTGATGAAAACAAAAGCTACATTAAAGAGATGGGTAAAGATGTTAAGCGTTTGCAGATGGTGGCCGAGAGGTTTTCAAAAATAGGGTCGCTGCCGGAATTGCCTTTGACCGATTTGCGCAAAATACTTGATGCAGCCATTGGGTACATGAAAACCCGCACATCAAAAAACATTAAGTTTGCTTTACATTACAATACAACAGGCGAGGTAATTATACCCTTAAATGGGTCGCTGTTTCATTGGGTTATCGAAAATTTGGTAAAAAATTCGGTTGACGCAATGAACGGCAAAGGCAATATTTCGATTTATTTGGTTGAAAATGCCAAAGAGGCTATTATTGAAATGACCGATAGCGGAAAAGGAATACCTAAAAGCAAGCATAAAACTGTTTTTAATCCGGGATACACCTCAAAAGAGCGGGGCTGGGGACTTGGGCTGTCGCTTTCAAAACGTATTGTCGAGAATTATCACAAGGGTAAAATATTTGTGCACAACTCAGAAATAAGCCATGGCACAACATTTAAAATAGTTTTGCCAAAACAGCAAAATAGTTAATAGCTTATCTCTCTTGAGCCATCATCCAATACGCCAATTGTTACTTTTAGCATAGTTTCGGGCAGTAGCTCCTCAATAAGCTCGGGCCACTCAATAAAGCAAAAATCGTTAGAGTAAAAATAGTCTTCATAACCAATATTATAAACCTCCTCAATATCCTCTATCCTGTAAAAATCGAAATGAAAAATGCGCCCGTTGGCTGTGGTATGATATTCGTTAATAATTGAAAAGGTAGGGCTGGTTACAACATCGGTTGAGCCTAACAATTCGCAAAGCTCTTTAATAAATGTGGTTTTGCCGGCTCCCATTTCGCCATAAAAGGCAAATTGCTTGCGGTTTTTGTTCTGCTCTAAAAAATCGGCGGCAGCCTTTTTTACCTCGCTTAAATTATTGAATACTATTTTACCCATTGCAATAAAATTTGGGTGCAAATATACATATGTTACTTATAAAATTAGTACTATCGCCAATTTTGCGGGTAGAAAACATTAGTAAATTATCTTAAATCTGCAAAGCCTGTCCCGTTTTTTTCGGGGTCGCGGTGTGAGTTGTTGATTTAAAGATATTTATAATAATAAAATGTGAGACTTTCAAAAAGAACTCACGCCGTGACTATCAAGCATTTAACTCTGACAATTGCGGAATTAAGGAATTACAGAAAATTGCCTTATCGGGTCTTTTGTATCTTTTCTTAGTCGCAATGAAATCTGCATGCATAAATCAATATTTTATTGTCAACTACTTGATAAATCAGCCTATGCTCACGGTCTATTCGCCTTGACCAATATCCGGTTAAATCATATTTAAGAGGTTCGGGTTTTCCTGTTCCGTCGAATGGTGCCCGCTGAATTTCTTTAATCAAGACATTGATTTTTTTAACAATCTTTTTGTCAATTTTTTGCCAATAAAGATAGTCTTCCCAAGCATTTTCAGAAAATGTAAGAACCATGTTAGTCTTCAAGTTTTGGTTTAACGGTTTTGCCAGATTTCATTTGCTGAATTGATTCATAAAGCCTGTCTGCATTTTTCTTTGAACTTAAAAGATGCATCGTTTCCATCATTGAGTTGTATTCTGCCAATGAAATCATAACAGTTCCTTTTCCACTTCTTCTTTTAATTATTAATGTTTCGTTGTTATCTTCAACGCTGTCGAGATACATTTTAAGCCCGGTTCTGAATTCTGAAAAATTTGCTGCTATCATTGTTATATTTATAAGTCCATAATTAAGTACAATTATACGTACTTATATTGAATAATAAAATTTTTGCGAGAGATTAAGTGCGTTTGTGATTTATAAAGTCCAACTAAATAGGTAAAAAGAACCATAATATTAATATTTTTGGTTGACATTATAATATGTATAGGCTATACAATTTATTATTATGGATATTAATGAAAAACACATAGCATTTTTAAAAGAAAAAGCTGCCGGTTTGCCCGATAAGCCGGGTGTTTATCAATATATTGATAATAAGGGTGTTATTATTTACGTAGGAAAAGCCAAAAACCTAAAAAAGCGCGTTTACTCATATTTTACCAAATATCATGATACCGGCAAAACCCGCATATTGGTGAAAAACATACGCAAAATAAGCCATATTGTTGTTGATACCGAACAAGATGCGCTGCTGCTTGAAAACAACCTTATAAAAAAATACCAGCCCCGTTACAATGCCATGCTTAAAGACGATAAAACGTATCCGTGGATTTGTATTAAAAATGAGCCTTTTGCAAGGGTTTTTTCAACACGCAATTTTATACGCGATGGCAGCACCTATTTTGGGCCATACACAAGCGGGCGCACGCTTAAAGTTATTCTCGATTTTATTAGGCAGCTCTATCCGTTGCGTACATGCGCGCTTAACCTGTCGCAAAAACAAATTGATTTGGGTAAATATAAAGTGTGCTTGGAGTACCATATTGGCAACTGTTTAGCACCCTGCATCGGCAAGCAGTCTGTTGGTAATTACAACCAAAATATCGAAAGCATAAAAAACATATTAAGGGGCAATATAGGGCAGGTAATAAAAACATTAAAAAAGGAGATGGGTGCGCTTAGCCGGAAATATATGTTTGAGGAGGCTCAAAAAATGAAGGAGAAACTTGACCATCTCGAAAACTATCAGGCCAAATCGACCATAGTGAGCCCTACTGTACACAATATTGATGTTTTTTCGTTTATTGAAGATGAAGGCAGTGCATATGTAAATTTTTTGAAGGTTGTAAACGGAGGTATTATCCAAGTGCATACCGTTGAAATGAAAAAGCGCACCATTGAAGAAAAAGAGTCGCTTTTGCTTACCGCCATAACCGAAATAAGACAGAGGATGCTTAGCACATCGCGCGAAATTGTTGTGCCTTTTAATCTCGGTTTTAAGCTTGATAATGTAAAATTTTTGGTGCCCAAGCGGGGCGACAAAAAAAAACTGCTCGATTTGAGTATGCGCAACGCTTTTTATTTTAAGAGGGAGAAGATAAAGCAGGAGATGAACCGAACGCCCCAAAAACGTGTTGACCGAATAATGGAGACCATGAAAAAAGATTTGAGGCTGACCCAACAACCCGTGCATATTGAGGGGTTCGATAATAGCAACATACAAGGCACAAACCCTGTGGCAAGCTGTGTGGTTTTTAAAAATGGTAAACCCAGCAAGCGCGATTACAGGCATTTTAATATAAAAACTGTGGTTGGCGCCGACGATTTTGCATCAATGCAAGAGATAATATTCCGTAGGTACAAAAGGCTTTTAGACGAAAAACAAACCCTGCCACAGCTTATTGTTATCGACGGTGGCAAAGGGCAGTTGGGTGCTGCCATAAATAGTTTGACCGAGTTGGGCTTAATAGGCAAAATTGCAATTATCGGGATAGCAAAAAAGCTTGAGGAGATATACTTCCCGAGCGATTCGGTGCCCATTTATCTTGACAAAAACAGCGAAACGCTAAAAATAATACAGCATATCAGAAACGAATCGCATAGGTTCGGAATAACTTTTCATAGGCAAAAGCGGTCGAAAGCATTTATAAAATCGGAGTTGCAGAATATATCGGGAATTGGCGAAAAGCTGATTGAGAGGCTGCTTACCGAATTCAAATCGGTTGAGACAATAAAAACAAAAACCGCCCAACAGCTTGCTTCGGTAATTGGAAAAGCAAAAGGGCAATCGGTTTTTGAATATTTCAACAGGTAGAGCTTTTT
>CAYQPP010000098.1:0-11622 GCA_964419235.1 uncultured Bacteroidales bacterium | reverse complement strand
AACTGGGTTTCATAACAAATATAAACCGTTGATTTATTGGAGTATAAAATTTTGAGATAGAGTATGTCCTTAATTCCGCAACTGTCAATGTTAAATACTTGATAGTTCTACCAAATTAATTTTACTGAATATTACAGGGTATTTTTTATCTCTTTTTCGATTAATTCAATCATCTCTTCTACCGGCTTGAATAATGGCTGAACAGATTCATCATCATAATCAAAAATATTGTCATAATCTCCTTTTTGCCTCCAATCAAACAATTCAGATAAAAGTCTTCCATATTTTTTGTCAATTATCCCTGTTTTGATAAAATGTAAAGAAAATTGACTTTTTGTAGAAGAGTGTGATTTTGTTTGAATATCATTTAAAACTAAAATGGCATTAACTGCATAAAATAAAGAATAATAAAGTCTATTTACTGAGGAATTCCAAAATCCGTTTTCAGCCAAGACCTTTGCTGCATCAAAAGTAGTTTTAGCCGACTCTATCCTGTAATTAACATATTCTTTTTTTTCGGGGAAATTCATATCTTGATTCCCTCCTGTGTTACGTTATAAAAGAATGACGTTTCTTTTTGTTTTGAAGTCCAATCATTTTTAGAATATACAAAAATAGAAAAAGGCTCTCCGATCTCAAGTTCTAAATCATATATTTTATCTCGAAAGACTCTTTCTTGGCTCAAATTAACAGGATAGTCAGTCAAGACTAAGATATCCCAATCAGAATCGTTCCGCTCATCTCCACGCGCTCTTGAACCATATAGGATTATCTCTGCTTTTGAGTCCACAAAACCTATATTTTGCTTTATTAAATCACTAATACGCCTTGTTCTTGCTTTCATAATACAAAGATAAAAAAAATATTTTTGAAGAATTGCAATGATATTTATTACACACTATATTCTGATTAACATCAAATTTTGTTGTTTTTACTATATATTCCTTTATTCATAGCCTATTCAGCTAAAACATACATAAATGTTTGAAATTTTTCTTATATATTATGTTAAAAATTGACAACTTTCTCAAAACTAAAAAAATGCACTATACAGTATATTTGGGATTATCCTAAATTCAAAAATACCAGTTAGTATAGATATCAGAGGACAAAAAAACAGAGGAAAATTAAACCTTCACTACCCTGCGGGCAAAATGCTTTGAGTCGCCCCACTCGCCATAGCCAATAAAAGCATCGGCCAAGCGGATTCTTACATCAAGGCATTGTACGCAATCTTGCGGCTCCTCGTCAACACAGGGTTTATTGTTATAAAGGTTATAGTTGTTGCGGTACTTGCCCGGTGTAATGTTTGGCATAATAATATTTGCCCCTACCCTTACTGCTTTTTCGCGCCCGATTGGGTCAATTGCCTGCATGGCGGTAGCGGCGGCAATGTTTATATCGGGCATCACAATCCGCAGGGTTGCAATCATGCGCAATGCCAAATCGAACCTGCCGATTAAAGGCATAAGCCCGTTTTTATGTTTATAAAGCGGTGTGTCTTCGTGCTCGATATATGGCCCCATACCCACCATGTCGATATCAAAATCGCACATAAAAATTATATCGTCGGCAAGGTGCTCAACTGTTTGAAAAGGCAACGCTATCATAACCCCAGTTCCGGTTTGGTAGCCGGCTTTTTGAAGGCTTTTTAAACACTCCAAGCGCCTTTTGTATGAGTGCAAATCGTTATTTGGGTGCAGTTTTGCATACAACTCTTTGTTGCTTGCCTCAATTCGCAATAAATAGCGGTGAGCGCCTGCATCAAACCACCGTTTATAGGTTTCGTCCGATTGTTCGCCCAACGAAATTGTAATTCCTAACTCACCTTTGGTTAGGGTTTTTATCTCTTTTAAGATATCCTCAATCCTTTGTGTAAATGCCGGCGAGCTAATTTCGCCGCCCTGCAGCACAAACGACCCATAATTGCTCTCGTGGGCAAATAGTGCGGCATCAATTATCTGCTTATCGGTTAAATTAAAACGCTCAACATTACCGTTGCCTTTTCGGATGCCGCAATAGTAGCAGTTTTTTGAACAAATATTCGAAAACTCGACCAAACCCCGATAGTAAACTTTTTTTCCTACCTCGCGCTCCTTAACCTCTTTAGCCTTGGCAAATAAAAGTTTTTGTTGATCGCCCGATGCAGACAGCATTGCAACGATATCCTGTTTCGAGAATCGAGTTTGGTTGAGAATATCTTTAAATTTGTCCATATTTTTTATTTTAGGCTATTATAGAGCAATAAAGGTTGAATATTAAGCTTTTTGGCATATGGCCTGCCAATATTCAACCTTTATAATTACTATCTGTTACCGTTAAATCTCATTTTACTTGCAGCATTTTCGGCTGCTTTAATAAGCGGATAGCCTACCGGCGATGACGTTAATAACGGGTGTGTCCCTATTTGCGCTGTCAGTAACGAATTCAGGGTCATCCTATTTTCAATAATAATACCTATTGTATTTATAAGCTCGCCTACCGACAAGCCTCCGTAAACCTCGCCACCAAGTATTACACCCGACTCTTTTCCCACAATAAGCTTAACAAACTGCGAATGTGTATCCTTAAACGATTTTGGATGGCGGTCGAAACCTTCGCTTGAGCCGATTACAAAATCGAAACCCTCTTGAATAGCTGTTTTTTCGCGCAACCCTGCAACGCCAAAACCTGTATTACCCAAAGCTGTGGCAAAAATAGAAATGGTTCCGCTAAAAGTTTTAATAGCAAACAGCTTAAAAAGATTCATTCCGGCAGTACGAGCTTCGGCGCAAGCGGTTGAGGCAAGCATCAATGGAATTGCTTTTCGGGTAATAAAATCCTTTTTTTCGGCGCAATCGCCAATGGCAAAAACATTTGGATCGTCGGTTCTCATATATTCGTCAACCTTAATAAACCCTTTGCTGCTGACATTTAACCCTGATGTTGAAGCCAAGCTTGAATTTGGGTTATAACCTAATGACAATACCACTGCATCGGCTTCAATTTTTTCGCCATTTTCGAGCAAAACACCCTCAACCTTACCGTTACCAAAAATCTCCGAAACACCGGTATCGGTAATAACTTTTGTGCCCCTTTGTTTTAACAACTCTTCGGCTCTTATTGCAATATCTTCGTCAAATGCCAAACCCAAAATATGTGGCAATTTTTCTATTAAAGTAACCTGCTTACCCGCTTTTGTAAGTTCATCAGACACTTCAACACCAATAAAACCGGCACCTATGGTAATAATTTTTTTGCTGTCTTTAATTTTTGCCTGCATTTTATCAATATACTCTTTCTCCTTAGGAACAACAAAAACATTCTCTAAACTTGCACCTTTAAGCCATTTTGCCTTGCTTGGCGTTGAGCCCGTGGCAAGTATCAGCTTTTCATAAATAACATTATCGCCATTTGATAATTTTACACTTTTGTTCTCCCTGTCGATTGATACAACCTTGCCCTGCATAAATCCAATGCCACTATTCTCAAAAGCCTGTTGAATAGGCATCATATTTTTATCGGTTGAACCTACCGAACCAAAAACATAAGGGATGCCGCATGGCACCATTGCCTTAGGCTGCGTTGTTATTACCAAGAACCCTTTATCAGGATAAATTCGCTTACCTGTGGTAGCAGCCACAAGGCCGGCAGCACTACTGCCAATTACTAAAACATCTGTATTCATTTTACTTATAAATTTATTATGTGTTAATTCAATGAGTCGTTAAATTTTAGATAAATTATAATATGCTAATAATAAAAACATTATCCTCTTATGCAAATAGCCCTGTGTCAGATATTTGTTTTTTTTATACCTAAATTGAGTGATTTGGAATAAAAAAGATTGCCAATGCTGTGGTACAAAAAGGAATTCATAAAATTTGAATCCACCTTGTTGGTGATAGAGAATTTTTGAACTTTCTTTTTGTGCTGCATGATTGGTGATATTTAAAGTTCGGAATCGCTCAATTTAGGTTATAACAAACTCGCATATTAAAAAATTCAATTTTAATAAAAATAATTCTTAAAGTTGGCGTAATACCCCGTGGCAAAGCCTCAAGGAATTCTTTTGATTAAAAATATAAATCCCTCTCCCCTGCTTTTACCTTTTCCAGCCTTTCAACCAGCTCCTCTTTAACTTTCCCCTCCTCCATTTCTTTCAGGTTTTTATCAATAACCCTTGCGCCTTTCTCTTTTACCCCGGGCGTGGCATAATCGTCAATATACTCGGCTAAGGTAAGCATGGCGTTTGGCGTACAGTATTTTTTAATAAACCCCGGTACCGAAAACTCCATAAAATGCTCGCCTGTACGTCCAGTACGGTAACATGCGGTACAAAACGACGGAATATAATCTTTATCTAAAAGCTCGTCGATAACTTCGCCCAACGAGCGGTTGTCGTTTATTTTAAATTGCTCTTTATCAAGGTTCTGCTCCTGCTCCTTTTTTGAATAAGTACCCATCTCGATTTTTGTGCCCCCATCAATCTGCGAAACGCCAAAGCTCATTATCTCCTGACGTATCTCAATTGGCTCGCGTGCGGTTAAAATTAAACCTGTATAAGGTACTGCCAAGCGCAAAATGGCTACCAAACGGGTAAAATCATCGTCTGATACGCGCCACTTATCAACAATATCATAATCACTTGCATCTTTAATACGAGGAAACGAGATTGTGTGCGGCCCAACATTGTAACAAGTCTCAAAATGGTTTACGTGGCGAAGCAACGCCAACAACTCAAAACGCCAATCATATAACCCAAAAAGTGCGCCAATACCAACATCGTCGATACCAGCCTCCTGAGCCCTGTCTAAACCTGTTAAGCGGTAATTATAATCGGACTTTTTGCCAGCCAAATGCACGCTGGCGTATGTTCCTTTATGATAAGTCTCCTGAAAAATTTGGTAAGTGCCAATACCCGATTCATGAACAGTTTTAAAATCATCAATCTCCATTGGTGCGGCATTTATGTTTACGCGCCTAATTTCGCCATTACCTTTTTTAACCTTATAAACGGTTTTTACCGAATTGGCAATAAACTCGGCATTATATTTGGGATGTTCGCCATATACCAAAATCAACCTTTTTTGCCCGCTGTCTTCAAGGGCCTCTACCTCTTTTATCAATTGTTCATCGGTTAAAGTTGTGCGAACTTGCTTACGGTTTGTTGTTCGAAAACCACAATATTGGCAATTATTTGTACAGTAGTTTCCCACATACAATGGGGCAAACAGAACAATGCGCTTGCCATACACCTTCTCCTTTAACGTTTTTGCCCCCTGCTTTATCTCCTCAACCAACTCGGGTTCGGTTGCATTTATAAGCACTGCTGTCTCTTCAAGCGAAAGCCTGTTTTTTGCCAACGATTTTGCAATTACCTCGCGCACCCTCTCCTTTGTGGGCTTAGTGTTGTTTATAAAACCATGAATCTCATTCTCATCAATAAACGGCTTCATCCGCTCATCGGCCACTGCGTACTTTTGGGGTTTGTAAATCATAATTCCAAACTTTAAGGTTATCTTTTCCTAAATTAAAATATAGTACTCGGAAATTGTTTGGAGATATTATTAGAAAAGCATTGGGGATAGCAAGAGTTGTAAAAAATAACTTCAAAACCCTTAAATCGAATTTCGATATTCATGTTTCCGCTCTCTTTTCCGTTAGTACCTCCTTCGGATCCGATTTTCAAAAAAAACTTAATATCCTCAACAGAAGACGCATCCTTTGTTTCAGATTTTCATTGCAAAAATAGTATTCAAAATGGTTTAAATCTATGACTTTTGTTATGTTATAAAAATTTGTTTAGGTTCTTTCCGCTAAAGCGAGACAAGTTCCGCTAAAGCGAGACAAATTTTATCTGATAAAGACAAAACACTGAATTTATACTTAAGACTAAGCATTGGGAATTACACTCAATAAGCAAGCAAGAATAGTGCTAACATAGAATAAAACAGGACAAAGAAGATTTATGCTCTGAATATATCAGTACATTTAATATATCATACGAGTAATTTACGTACTTTTGCCGCAATAATTGCTCCTTAAATTCTGATACTGAAATATACGGGGCTTTAATGGACAGCGCTGCCGCAAACAGCCGATATATAAATTTTTTATCAATAACATTTGGCATACTACAATAATTATAAACCCTTTAAAACCTGTTTCGTTTTAGCAATATGGATAATTTTGATGTTATAGTTATTGGGGCAGGTCCTGCAGGGTTATTGGCTGCCGGACGAGCTGCCGAAACAGGCAATAAAGTATTGGTTTTGGAAAAAATGCGGCAAGAGGGGCGTAAACTTTTAATTACAGGAAAAGGGCGCTGCAACATTACCAACAATGCCCCTATTAGTGAATTTATTAAATACGTTTATCCAAACGGCCGTTTCTTAAAAAATGCCTTCTCAAAATTTTACTCAAATGATATTATCGAACTGCTCGAAAAACATGGAGTAAAAACAGTATTGGAACGTGGCGGACGATATTTTCCGGCAAGCAACAAGGCCGCCGATATATTACAGGCATTACTAAAATGGGTTAAGAACTTAAATGTTGAGATACGCTGCGGCCATAAAGTTGACAGCCTGATTGTTGAAGAAAAAATTATAAAAGGCATTGTTACAGGCGGGCAAAAACTTATATCCGAGCGTGTTATTATTGCAACCGGAGGCAAATCGTACCCTGCAACAGGCTCAACCGGCGATGGTTATGAACTTGCCAAACGAGTTGGACATTCATTAGCAAATGTTAGGCCGGCACTTGTGCCTTTAGAGACAAAAGGCAATATGGCACAAAGCCTTCAAGGGTTAAACCTAAAAAATGTTAAGGCCGTGGTTTGGGTAAACGGCAAAAAAAAGGGCGAAGACTTTGGCGAGATGATTTTTACCCATTTTGGGCTATCGGGCCCAATAATTTTAACCCTTAGCAGAATTGTTGTTGACGAGCTGCAAAAAAACAACCAAGTAGATATTACAGTTGACCTAAAGCCAGCCCTTGATGACGAAAAACTCGACAGGCGTCTGCTCCGCGATTTAAACGAGCACGGCAAGAAAAAAATAGGCAATATATTCAGTTATTGGCTACCCTCGACAATGATTCCGGTTTTTATTAAACAATTGGGATTAGATGCCAATAAAGAGTGCCACCAAATATCGTCAAAAGAGCGGAAACAGATAAGGATACTAATGAAAAACCTGCCATTTACCATAAGCCACAACCGCTCATTTAAAGAAGCTATTATTACGGCAGGTGGTATTCCCACAACCGAGTTGTCGTCAAAAACCATGGAATCAAAAATTGTAAAAAACCTCTATTTTGCAGGTGAAATAATTGATGTTGATGCCAAAACCGGCGGCTATAACCTGCAAATTGCATATTCAACCGGTTGGCTGGCGGGTGATTCTTGTTCAACACACCCCCACTAAAATAACAACAGTACTATAAACATTATAATTACCCGATAGACGAACCTGTTTCAATATCAAAAAAATGCAACTTATCTGTATCAACAAATAATTCAATTTTTTCTTCCATTTTAACTTTTGTGTCGGCAGAAAGCCTTGCGGTAATTTGTTCATTGCCATATTTCACAAACAAATAAACCTCATGCCCCATCTGTTCTGTCAACAAACTTTCGGCAATAAAAGACTGAAATTTATTGTTTGTATTTGCTTCATATACATTTTCGGAGCGAAAACCAATGGTAACCTTTTGGTCAATATACTTCTCCAACTCAGGGAAAACCCCTTTATCCAACTTAAAAGAGAGTATTTTTAATTCATCGTTAAATTCAAATGAATTATTGTTGGATGTTATTTTACCATCGGCAAAATTCATTGGCGGCGAACCAATAAAGCCTGCAACAAATTTATTGGCAGGTTTAGCATAAATATTAGAGGGTGTATCATTTTGTTGAATAACACCTTCTTTCATTACCACTATACGGTTGCCAAGTGTCATTGCCTCAACCTGATCGTGGGTTACATATACTATTGTGGCATTAAGTTTTTTATGCAACCTTGCTATTTCAATACGCATTTGAACCCTCAGTTTTGCATCGAGGTTGCTCAAAGGCTCATCAAATAAAAACACTTTTGGATTGCGCACAATTGCCCTGCCAATAGCAACTCTTTGGCTTTGCCCACCTGACATTGCATTTGGTTTGCGAAGCAAAAGGTTTTCAATATCCAATATTTTTGCAGCATTGTTTACCCTCTGTTCAATTTCGGCTTTTGGCATTTTTCTAAGTTTTAACCCAAACGCCATATTATCAAATACTGTCATATGCGGGTACAAAGCATAATTTTGAAATACCATGGCAATATCGCGATCCTTGGGTGCATATTCATTTACCTTAGTATCGCCAATAAACAAATTACCGCTACTTATCTCCTCCAACCCCGCAATCATTCGTAAAGTGGTACTTTTTCCACAACCCGAAGGTCCTACCAAAACAACAAACTCTTTATCGTTTATCTTTAAATCAATACCTTTTACTACCTCGTTTTTTCCAAAGCGCTTGGTAATTTTATTCAATTGTACACTTGCCATGATATTTCTGTTTCAACTATTTATTAAAAAAATCTAACGTTTAATCATCTCTTCAACATACCTTTTCGGTATATGGGTAATGCGGCAGCACAAGTCAAGCTCGCCCGATGCTACAATATATTTATCGCCGCTATCAACTATTCCTGTTGTAAACACAACATCTTCCAAATAAACCTGTTCTTTTATATCGCTTGTAAGCTCAGGCTTGGCCTCTAATACGGGATTACTATCATTATTAAACAAAATATGAGTTGGGCTATCCTTATCAAGCAAAGCCAAAAATGTACGATATATCCCTACTTGCCCTTTGGTCTCGACACCATGGTACAATACCAACCATCCGTGCTTTGTGAGTATAGGCTGTGCCCCACCCCCAATTTTCATTGATGCAGTACTCGATTTTGTTGCTCTTATGCAAGGTTCATCACAAGGTTTCCAATACATCAAATTGGGCGATTGAGCCAAATTTATAGCAGGCCCGGGATTAAACTTGCTGTTGGGGGCTGTGGCAAAATAGATACTTCCCAATGGACGTGTTAATGCATAATATTTACCATCAATCTTGCCTTCAAACAGTAGCATATCTTTGTTTTGATGATCGAGTATAATCCCCTCTAACTTATAATCAAGCCCATTTTCGGAAGAATAAAGTGTGGTGCTGTGCCGTTCTGAGCTTACCGAGCAGGTTGTCATATAATATTTATTATCAATTATTGAAACCCTTGCATCTTCAACCCCATACTCTTGATAGCTTTTTGTAGGATAGATTGCTTTGTTATAATGTGCCTCAACAATTTTACTGCCATCGGGTGTTAACTCAACGGGCAATATCCACGACATTGACGTAAGTGCATAAACGGGCGTGGGGCTAAACTCTTTTAAAATAAACTTACGTGGATCGGTGGCATCTACTTTATCCAAATCATATGCATCTAAGCAAATACCTGTTTTTTTATCAAACCTAATGGCATGTATCTTACCGTTAAAAATTGGATATCTCAATGCTTCTGCAACCCTTACCATCATAATAAGATTACCGTTATTAAGGCGAGAAAAACCCGGGTTAAATGCTCCTAAAACATAGGTTTCTGCTCCGGTTTGTTCACGTATTATTGAATTCTTCAAATCAATGTCTCCGGGTTTCAAAACTATTCTGTCAAAATCAAACTTCATTTTATTAACAATTAAATATTATACAAAAACTGTCCTGTTAACGGGTTTTGTTGATACTCGGTGCAAAGTGCCGCAAGTACATCATAATGCGTAACTGCAATATTCATTACCGTATCATTGCCACCATAATAAATAAATACTGTACCATCTTTTTTGCATGTTGCACCACACGTAAACACAACATTTGGCACATGAACATAATCTGTTTCATTAACTTTACAATCGGCTGCCGATGGAAATAGTATTGGAATGGCTGACACCTTTACCAGTTCCGGATTATCTCTATTATGCAGGGCTACGCCAAGCACATATGGGTTGCCGTCCATAGTACTCCTAACACCGTGAAAAATACTTATCCATCCATGGGGAGTAAGAAAGGGGGTAGCACCGGGGCCAATTTTATCAGAAAAAGCACTTGGCACACCTTGCTGGCGCATTATTGGCTCATTTAAAAGTTGCCATTGCCCACTCTTAATACTATCTGAATACCCGATTTTTATCTCTTTGAAAATTCCGCCTGTATGCCCCGATGAATGTCCATTAGGACGAAACAAAGCCACATATCGGTTTTTTATTTTTAAAGGAAAAATAACCACATTCCGCATATCAGATAACAAAAGTGGCCCGTAACGCACAAAACTTTTAAAATCGGGTGTAGTAATTAATGATACTCTAACCCTATCTTTAACTAAACCATGGTATGCACTATAAGTAATATAATAGGTGCCATCAATGTGTGAAATCCGAGGGTCTTCAATGCCTCCCGATTCATTTTCGATTAACTCATGTCTGTTTACACCTTTTGCAAACATATTGTTTGCATTACAAGGCTTAATCACAGGTTCCGGCTCAATTTCCCAGTTGGTTATACCATTTGAGCTTGTGGCAATTCCAATAACAGAAATGCCTGTACGCAAATGCGACCGAAACAGCATAACCGTTTTATTGTTGTGCTGTGTGATTCCTGCATTATGCACAGTAACTACTTTATATTTAGGATTGTTCCAAACTTTATTTACCTCATGTGCCGTTAAAATCGGGTTTCCTGCATATCGGAATACCGGATTGGATAAATCAACCCTTGCTAAAATATTACCAATTTTTATATCTCTACTAATTGTTGGCATCTTTTACTATTTTTTAGAGTGGTTTATCATTGCTTTAAAGGCTACCGGATTTTTCTCAATTGCTTGAATAGTAAGTAATGCCTCAATTGTTGATTCTGCACCGGAATTATAGTTTACATCAGATGCGGAGTTTATTCCATCGAAGCAAATTCCGGTATTGGCATTGTACATAACCTCATTTGCCAGATTATTACCCAAAAACCATGATGCCAACTCTCCGGCTAATACTGCATACTTATTGTTATAAGTAATTTTATAAGCCTGCAAACATGCAAATACAGCAGGCCTAACCCCATATGCAATTTGAGGAAATTGGTTTTTGTTATTTATCCGGATTGAACCGTTTGTTTCATTCAAATAAAACCCGCTAATCCAATTCTGCTTTAATAAATAAATATAGTAATGGTCTATTTCAAACATAGCAGCATCAATAAACTGCTTGTTTTTTAAATAACTGCCGGCATATAATAGAGCATAGCTTTGTATATTGCCCCATGCATGCCAATGATTTTGCCAGCTTAAAAATGCACCATATGGAGGTGTGTGTATATTTCCTTTTTGAACCATTAAAACAGCTTTACCCAATTTTAATATGAGGCTGTCTATTTCAATATCATTACATGTTTTTGAATAATTTGTTAACCCAATTATCATAAGGCTAACTTGATCGGAGCCAAACCTGTTTATTATTTTAGGTACATTTATACCTTCATAATTATACATAGTATCAGAAACAATAATATCGTTTTTTATTCTAAACACCAGTTTATTAATTGCCGTTGAGCAC
>CAYQPP010000097.1:8886-11694 GCA_964419235.1 uncultured Bacteroidales bacterium | reverse complement strand
GTTGCATAGTTAGTAATTTATTTTTAAACTCTCTTGGTGTTTCTTTAAATAATTCAAATTACAAATTTTTCCACTGCTGCAAATAGGCCTTTTTAAGGTGGTTATACCATTTGTTTGCTTTTGAATAATCAAGCACCTTAAGCTTGGGGTCAATTTCGGCATCGGCCTCAATGTCTTTAAGCGCAAGTTGTGTTCCTAACGCCACTTGGCTGACTTTTGACCACGATGAGATATAACCCCTTGAATATAATTCATCTAACAGCAACAAGGCTGTATCTATTTTTCCCAAATCTAAATAATACCGCACACCAAAGTCGATTAAACCAAGGTTTTTGTTATAAAAAATATAAGGATAAAGGTCTTTGTGCTGTATCCCAAAACTGTTTTGGCACGAATCGGCAAAAAACTTTGTGAGTACAATATAATCATCAATTGTATTTGCATACTCCTTGTTTTCAAGTTGTTCGTTAATCTCTATTGTCTTTTTCTGATAATGCAGCATTGCACTAATCTCGTTCGACAAGCGTCTGTATGCCGAATCGCTTAAATTACACCCCTTATCGTTTTTGTTAATCGTTTTAGCTTTCCCTAAAGCATCCCAAGCAAAAATAAACTCCTTTTGTTCAATAAATTTTCGGGCTGCAATTATCTGTATATTATATAAATAACTCACTTGTTCGCACCTGCCTGTTTTTAATTTGTCTTTTAAGTTTAATATAGCCGTAGTGCTTACTGTATCGGCAAGGCTATAATAATTATATATGTTTTCGGCAGCATTGAGTTTCTGCTTGGCATCGTTAATATGGAGTGCCTCAATTAAGGTTTCGCCCTGAATGCAGAGTAGCAGGATATAGTTTTGTGCCGCCATTGAAATTTTTCCGGTCAACGTTGTATCGGCTACAATATCATAATCTTTTTCAATCGCAAGCGCCTCGTCATAAAAAGCCAATGCTTCGCGCGATTTGTTTTCGTTATATGCTGACTGCCCTTCGGTAATAAGCTCGGAATACTTTAGCTGCCTTGCCTTTTTATTCAGCTCGGCTACTTGCGGGTTTGTTTCCAAATTATTTTGCGCCCTGAATATTTCTGCTTCATTAAGTAAATTAAGTGCCGAATCGGCCCATTGCTCATTAATTAAATTATTAACCCTGCTAATCATAAAGTTATACTGGTTAATACGCGCCTGCTGTATAAGCTCGGTCAGCTCACCGGAGCAAACCACCGGCTCATACTTATGGCATAAAATATAGGCTTGTGTAAATGCATATAACGACGAATCGGCAATGTTTTTTTCCGTATAAATTTTTCCGGCATCAACCCATGCACCATATAAATCATTTAATAACGCATACTCTTTTTCGGCAGTTAAAATATAATTGCTATGCACCGCCCTAAACTGTGCCAACGAATCAACGCTTAATTGTGCCGCTTGTAATTGTTTGCTGTCAATCTGTTGTTGCGCAGTATTTACCATATCGGTATAGTAGGCTATAAAAAGCTTGCCGTGAATTTCGTCAAACTCGCTAAAATACTTTACACCGGGTATGTTTTTTGAATACCCCTCGCAAAGAGTCAATTTATTTAATGCGCTTGTAAAATCGCCTTTGCCAATAGATGAGTTAATATCATCAATATAAACATATATAACCGATTCGGCTAATTTTACAGTAGCGTAACGGGTATCCGAATCGGGTTTTAAGGTGTTTAAAATCATTGAGCAGGTATCAATTACCTTTGAATATAGTTTATTCTCATAATCAAACTTTGCCAACTCGTAAAATGGCGGCGGGTAATTCCCTTTTTCAGCTATCGACTTCTGAAAATAGCCGGCTGCTTTTTGCTTGTCGCCCCACTTTAACCAGTCTTTTCCTTTTAAATAATATGTAACATGCATATTATCAATGGTTTTTTCAAGCTCTTTTTTTATCTGTTTGTTACGCACCTCAACCCTGCCAAAATGCGATTTAAACTGAATGGGGTCGTTGGCGTTTAGTGCCAGTTTGCTTGTAAAACGCTGAGAGCGAATTTGGTTAAAAGCCTTTATATTATCTATGGTAATTTGCCTGTAAGCCTCCAGCATCTCAATAGTATCTGTCCTAATTTTATCTAACTCCTGCTCCAAAAGGTTTAGGCGTGCATCGGCATTATAATAGGCATCAACAATACTCATAAACTCGTTAAGCTTGGCAACGTTATTAACGGTAAAACCAAAACCAACGTCTGACAGATACAGTTTAAACGATGCTGTGTTAAAAGTATTTTCAATTTTTTTGTTTAACAGATACGAACCGTTTTTAAATTTTTGGTCTGATACCGTTTTTGTCTCCAGCACCTTGCCGTCACCATCGGCAAAAATATAGGTGTAGCTTATAAAGCCGGGGGTTAAAAACCTGTTTATACTGAATTTTAAATAATCTACCTTATCGGGAAAAACAAAATTGCCCACCGACAACTGCAATTGTAATTTGCTCGAAGTTTTTATAATTTTTTGATGCTCTTTTACATTATAAACAAGTGTTGTGGCGTTAACCGGAAGTGCTTTTGCCTTTGCCACAAATTCCAATATCTGATTATTATTGCCATTTTTTGCTTTTTGCGAATATTTAACCTCTAAAGTCTTTTCGATACCTTGAGTCAATAGAGTCTCAGTTTGAGCAAACTGAGCCAAAGGGATTGCAATAAGCAATATAAAAATAAATAGATACCTATACATAATAATTAATTTTGTAATTTTTGCTAATATAAGGCATTTACCCCTGCACTTGCAGCTAATATAAAATAAGAAATCAACCAAGTTTTTAACAATTT
>CAYQPP010000097.1:0-8786 GCA_964419235.1 uncultured Bacteroidales bacterium | reverse complement strand
ACCGAGAGAAACCTCAAAGCGTCTGCAAAACCTTTGAGCGTCGCAGCAAAGCATAGCAAAAATATCATAAAAAAAACCTACTGCTTCTTTAAATCTGCAACTACTAAATCAATAACTCACACCTTAACTTGCGGACTTAAGGTGCTTTGAAACACAATAATAATATTATGAAAATTACTCAGCAGTTATGATATTTGATACCGATAATAAATTATAGAAATAATGGGAAAAACTTTAATTGCAAAAACAGGAAATATTGGTCCAAAAGTACGTTCCGACTGCCATGTGCAGATAGAGGTTACCAATAACGGCGGTATTCAATTAAATTTAAAAAGCAAAGTTGCAAGCCTTTATGGCGAGTCGCTTAAAGAGTTGATTTATAATGTTGTTGATTTTTTTGGAATAAAAAATGCAATAATAGAAGTAGTTGACCGAGGAGCCTTGCCATGGGTAATAACAGCACGCTTAGAGGCTGCCATAAAAAAACTTATTTCAACCGATAAAGAGTTTTTGCCCGACATAATTGAAGCCAATAAAGACAAAACAACAAAAGAGCGCTTTAGATTCAGCCGCTTATATTTGCCCGGCAACACCCCAAGCATGTTTTTAAACGCAGGGCTGCACGAACCCGACGGTATTATACTCGACCTTGAGGATGCAGTTGCGCCGGCAAAAAAAGACGAAGCCCGTTTTCTTATCAGAAATGCACTACGAGCCTGTGATTTTTACGGTACTGAGCGTATGGTGCGAATAAACCAAGGCGACAGGGGCATCGACGACCTTGACTATATAATACCGCATAATGCACAAATTATCCTGATTCCAAAAATAGAGGATGCTGCCTACATAAAAAAAGTAGAGCATAAGGTTAATGCGCTTATGAAAAAACACAACATATCAAACCCCGTGTTTTTTATGCCAATAATTGAAAGTGCCCTTGGGGTTGAAATGGCTTTTGAAATTGCAAAATCATCAGACAAAATTATTGCACTTGCAATTGGACTTGAAGACTTTACTGCCGACCTTGGGGTTCGTAGGACAAAACAGGGTAACGAATCGCTTTATGCACGCACACGTTTGGTTAACGCCTGCCATGCTGCTAAAATTCAGCCTATCGACAGCGTATTTTCCGATGTGGGCGACATGCAAGGGCTTTTCGAAAACGTAAAAACAAGCAAGGCGCTCGGATTTGAAGGAATGGGCTGCATACACCCGCGACAAGTACCCGTAATTAAACAAGGCTTTGCCCCCGAACCGGAAGATATTGAAAAAGCAAAAAAGATTGTTTACGCCGCAAAAATAGCTGAGAAAAAAGGCTTAGGAGTGGTATCGCTCGGCACAAAAATGATTGACCCGCCCGTGGTTAAACGGCATATGAAAAACATTAACCTTGCTGTTAAGCTGGGCTTGCTTGAAGATGGTTGGGAGAAAGAGATGGATAAATAGTATTACCTGCTGTTCTATTATTATAAAATGTTTATCTGCATACTTTCCCAATCAACTCTTCCGCCCTTACAGGACTGAGTTTTACAAAAAAATATCAGTTCTACTACCAATTTAATGGGTAGATATTAAAACAATGAGAATATCACCACAATTCATTGTGGTGATATGAAAGAAATACCTTAATCTCCTCAGACTTTATAGCCTTTATACAATACTATATTAAAACATGGTGTTATCCTCATATCAATTATTTATGTTTAATACCCACTAAGTTTGCAGTAGTACCAAAATATATTAAATACAAGGCAAAACATTTTCAAAAAAAAGGCTTCCGTTTGGAAGCCTTTTTTATTATAGAATTTATTAAAATCTTTTTTCTTTGATTCTTGCTTTTTTACCTGTAAGCTCACGTAAGTAAAAAATTCGTGCTCTACGAACCTTACCTCTTTTGTTTATCTCAATTTTGTCAATTAATGGCGACGATAGAGGAAGAATTCTTTCAACACCAATATTACCCGACATTTTACGCACGGTAAATGTTTTTGTAAGACCAATACCTTTTAGTTGAATTACAGTCCCTCTAAATTGCTGTATCCTCTCTTTATCACCTTCACGAATTTTATAGTGAACGGTAATTGTATCGCCTGCTTTAAAATCAGGTAATTCATTCTCAACAGAATACTCCTTTTCAACAACTTTCATTAAATCCATTGTAGTACTTTTTTTAATGTTACGCACGTAATGTATCAGGCTCGTGTGTCAACTGAAAGAGATTACGCACAAAATCGCGGCAAAAATAGTATTTTATTTTTAAATACCATCATAAAAAGGTATTAATTATACCATAAAAAATGCATAGAGCTATTAGAATAAAATATATAGAACTCTATGCACTTTTTATTTTAGTTTGCTTTTAACCTTAAGGCGCTTATTAATGCCCACCACCTGCCGGCATCAAAAACTGCTCGCCTGTCTCTTTAACAATCCTGCGATACCAATCTTCGCCATATCCGGGTTGATCAACTTTTGCAGGAATATATTTATAATTTTCAGGAACATCTTGTTTTTCTTTAATGTTGCCATCCATATATTTTGTAAACAGGTATTGGTAAAACTTTTTCCAATCGTAAACCAGCCTATTTGCGGTATTTACCGAATAATCGGTTAAAAACTCAACAGCCATAGCCTTATCGGTTTTGTATAACTCTTGGGCGGCATTATCAACAGCCGGTGTATATGCGATATACTTTTTTTCGCGTATCTGCTGTTTTGCCTCAATCTCAGGGTGGATATAGCTGTAGCGGGTATATGCAAAGTTGCTTATTTGGTTAAATATCCAAAATGCCGATTTATTGCTGAATGTCATCATATCTCCATTTCCTTCGGCAAAAGCCTCTGGAATACGTGTTGACGAGGTGTAAATTGGAGTATAAACAGAACTTGCAGCATCGTCAACGCTAAACCAAAAAATACCACCAATTTCGTTAGGCAACCACGAGCGCATTTGCGACACAAACGAAAATCCAGTTTGTTGTGTGGCGGTAGCCCGCTCGTTACAATAAGTTTTACCGTCAACTTCCCAAGTCAATCCGCGCCAGCGGTAAGGGTTACCAAAAGGACCTGCACCTAAGTCTTTACTCATGTCAAGCTCGGTACCCTCAAGGTGGTTGCGCATATTATTCATAACATCGTGAACAGAAACCTTTTTGTTGGGCTTAACCCACAAAGGCATGCGGTTATTGGCATATTCTGTTTTTTTGTCGTGGGTAATATTGCCCTTTGCATATTCCCAATATTTGTCCATACCGTTGGCAACGTCGTTAAACCATGCCCAAACGCGTATCTCGCAAAAGCGTGCACCGCCAAAATCAACAGGGGCGTAAGTGTCCGAAAAGCTAAAATTCTTTTTATTTACCTTATCATTGATAAACCCTTTTTCTTTGGCAAAATCCATAATATCGGCGGCATAAACGGTAGTTACATTCTTGTCAAAAATTTTATTGATATTTTCCGACGATATAGATGTAGCATCATCGTCCCATGGAAATGTTGTTATACGAGCTTGATTAGCATGTCCGGCCACATAGCCATCAGGAATCATGCGAGCAACCCAAACGGCTCCTGTATTACCCGGGCCTTTGCCAATCATCTCAAGCATCCAAGCCTCATCTTTATCAACTACCGAAAACGATTCGCCCACGCTGCAATATCCATACTCTTTTACTAACCCTGTCATTATTTTTATTGCATCGCGTGCACTTGTTGAACGCTGCAATGCGATATAAATCAAACTTCCATAATCCATAATTGCTGTAGAATCGTCTAATCCATGACGGCCTCCATAAGTAGTTTCGCCAATCGACACTTGGTTTTCATTCATGTTTCCAACAACATTATAAGTATGAGCAACCTGAGCAATCTCGCCCAAATATTTGCCTGTATCCCACTCATATACTTTTAGCATGTCGCCATCTTTATAATCAGCAGCAGCCCAATGGTATAACTCGCCAAAAAGCACATGCGAATCGGCAGCATAACTTACAAATGTTGAACCATCGGTTGATGCACCTTTAGTTACCAAAAAATTTGTGCAAGCCAAACTTGTTGTTCCCTGTAAAAAAACCAAGCTTAGCATTAATGTCAATAATTGTATTTTTCTCATTTTATATAGTTTAATATTTACAAAGTCAACAAAAATAACAAAATAAAGGACTTTAGTTTATACAAATTTTGTGTTACACAATATGGCAAATGGTTATTGGGCTTTTATTGTTGATTTGCTATCTCAATCTCATTCAATCTCCCTCAATCTCATTCAATCTCATTCAATCTCCCTCAATCTCATCTCTTTATCATAAAAAAACAACCTTTACCATTAAATTCATATTGCTTATGTAATAATACATTTTTAGCCTGTAAAATTCATTTTTTTTTCATAAATTTAATGCGTTATTACTTTATTACTCAAATGGCTGCCCAAGCCAATATTTTTAACATGAAAAAAAGTGCAACTATGAAAAAAACTACCTTTTTTACCAAAATTTTGTTGTCTGTTTTAATAACATTGGCAACTGTTAACACTTATGCAAGTAGCCAAATTGCTTATAGTGCCACTTCTTCTGAAACATGGAATACAGATACTATATTAGTTCAATCTGATATTTCATTTGAAAGTGATTTAACAATTAACCCCGGAACACTTGTTCTGTTTGAAGGGTATTATTCAATTACCTTGTCAATGTCAATGGGACAGATTTTAGCCAATGGCACAAAAGCAGAGCCTATTGTTTTTAGGCCTATCGACGGCAATGCGGCAACCGGCTGGGCCGGCATCATATTTTCGGCAGATTCATATTCAAGCAGCAGTAACTTTACCAATTGCGAGTTTATGTATGCCAAAACCGATGGTGCGCAACCTAACGGCGGAGCTCTTTCCATATATAACCATAACAAAATAAAAATCGATTCATGTTTATTTAAAAACAATTTTGCCGATCAAGAGGGTGGCGCAATTTTTCTTGACAACAGCACCGTGTCAATTACAAACTGTATGTTTACCAAAAACGATGCCGGAATAAATGGTGCCGCAATTTGTTTATTAAATAACTCAAGCATAAAATTTGTTCAAAACATAGTTGTAAACAACGATGGTTCTAACCAAATAGCTTGCTTTAATAGCGATACAACCCAATATATTTATTACAATACCATAGCAAACAACAACGGACACCCTATTTTTATTGGCGACACATATGATATTATAATTAAAGGGAATATAATTTCAAATAACACATTGTTGCTTTGGTTTGATAATAACGAAACAGGCTACATAGGCAATAACTGCATTACCGATGGAATAGGAGAAGTTTCAGCTAAAAACATACACAATTTTATTTATGAAAATAATTTGATAACAGACCCCCTTTTCTCGTCTCCAACAGCAAACCCCGGAAGTGGCGAAGACGGTTCAACAGCAGATTGGTCGCTTTTACCCGAATCGTATTGCATAAATGCAGGTACTATCGACACAACCCTATTGTATTTGCCAAAGGTTGATTATAATAGCAATGCGCGTATATATGGCGGCACATATAGCCGAACCGATATGGGGGCTATTGAATTTCAAGGAAACCCATCAGGCCCGCAATTGGTTTTTGATTGCGATTTTAACGAGAACACCAGTAATTATGGTTTAAACGGTATTCAAACCGGAACTCCACAATCAAGTGTTGTATATACCGATTCAAGGTTTGAAAACATACAGGCTATGGAGTTTATAGGCGACACGCAAAGCGTAACCTTTAGTGATTTTAATGCTATTCAAGGTACCGATAAATTTACCATCTCAATGTGGGTTAACCCGTATGAGATGGATTTCGACAAGGAGTATATTATCCTGTCGGAACAAAACAGTTGGCAGGTATCGCTTAAAAACAACAAGCTGCTGTTTAGTTTTTGGACAGGTGGTACAAAAAACTCTTTTGAGTCGCAACCCGTGTTTTACATCAATGCATGGCAATTTGCCGCTATTAAATACGATGGTATAAATGTTACATTCTATAAAAACTACAATTTTATTGACCAATTTGCCGCATCGGGCACAATAGACAACAATTCTCAATTAATTGTAAGCACCGACTATACCGGTGCCTTAAGCGATATTAAAATATACAACAAGGCGATACCCTATAACGAACTCGACCTAATGCGCGAAAATTACGGCAAACGTGCCGAACCTTGGAAGAACACTACCAATGTTACCTTTATGGTAAATATGGCATACCATATTAAAAATGGTTTATTTAATCCCAATGACGAATGGGTTGATTTAGCCGGCAGTTTTAATGACTGGAACGGATCAGGCCCAATGAACGATGATGACGGCAACGGTATTTACGAAATAACAATCAGCAACTTAGAGATTGGCAAGCCATATGAATTCAAATTCAGGGCAAACGGGTCATGGGGTGGCATTCACGATTTTCCGGGGGGTAAACCCAACAGGATAATTCACATTGAAAACAACCCACAACCATTTTTAGCATGTATGAACGATGAGTGCATTGATTTTGACATAGCGCCCATTAAAATAATAGCCCCAAAAAGTGGCACGTTAACAGCTAACGAAACAATTACCATCGAATTCAGGAACATGGGCAGCGACACAATTAACGAAGCCTATAACGTATCATATAGTGTAAATGGAAGTAACTTGGTTCAAGAGGCTACTGCACAAATATCTTTAGCACCTCAACAAGTTCATAATTATACCTTTACAGCACAATACGACTTTAGTGCTGCACAAAAATATAATATTGAGGTTACAGCCTCTGCCGCTACCGATGATTTTAGAGCCAACGACACAATACGCCATACAATAACAAGCATACCTACAATAACAACATTTCCGCACGTTGAAAATTTTGATGCATCCGACTATTGGATGGTTGACGGCAAAAACCCGTCGTGGCAAGTTGGAGCACCCGCAGGTGGAGTTATAAACACAGCTTACTCAGGTGCTAATGCCTGCGTTACAAACCTAACGGGCAACCATAATAACAACGAATACTCATATATATATAGCCCCTATTACAAATTTACAGGCGCACATATGGGGGTTAAAATGAAAATATTCAGGCATTGTGCCGAAAATTCCGGCGCTATGCTTGAAATATTCGACTCAACCGAAAATAAATGGGTTGAAGTAACAAAAACCGATTCGATAAGGCAATTTAACCAACCCAGTTACTTTAAATACGGTGTTGAAAGAGATGTTTGGTCGGGTTTTTACGATGAATGGATTGAATCAACTTTTTACCTCGACACAATTAAAGGGACACGCCAATTCCGAGTAGCATTTGTTAGCGAAGATTTTACCGATGAAGGTTTTGCCTTTGACGACTTTGAGGTGTTTGCATGGCCCGATATTGACCCTCAAATAACCGATGTTTGGCCTAAAACATCACCATGGCTTAATAATGAAATTCTTAGTGCTAACATAAGAAACTTTGGCGACACCACTATAAATTATGTTTATTTAAAAAGCAGTTTAGACGGTGGTAATACCAATGGATTTCCTAATTTAGCTATGTTAACCTCGGTTAATATAGATACATATGATAACATTACTTTTGTGTCTGAAGGCAACACCAGCACTTTTAACATTTGGACTTATGATTCAGGCAATACAGTAAGTAGCGATACCGTAACGCATAGGGTTATAAAACTAAAAACCATCAACTCTTTCCCCTATTTTGAAGATTTTGAAGCTCCCGATGCCGCAACTCTTGACAGTTCATGGTATATGCACAACAAGTATTATGGCGAAAAAAGAGTTTGGGAACACACCAATACCGAAAGCACGCCTGCAGTAAGCGGTTCATATGTGATGAGCACTATGCCCAATGCGCCTATCCCTTTTAACACAACAGCATACTTAGAGAGCCCCGGGTTTAATTTAGCCAATGCGCAAATGCCAACTGTTTCGTTTTATATTAAACGCAGTTTTACTAATGAAGAAAACTACGCAACCATATTGTATAAAAACGGTAGCAACATATGGGAAATACCCTCGGCTAAAGATGCTATGAACTGGCCCGACCATACCCAAGATATTCAAGATATTGGCGATGGCCCAACATGGACAAATATTATTGACGACGACTGGGTATTTGTAAGGGCAAAACTCCCTGACTTAGCATATAAAAATCAAGCACAAATTGCCATTATGGTACATAGCGACAATAACTGGAACGGCGACACAGGGTTGTTGATTGACGACTTTAAAATAGAAGAATCTCCCGATAAAGACCTTGCTGTAATAGAACTTATAAATCCTGTTGACCAACCCATGACCGGTAACGAAAATATTATTGCAAAAGTGCAAAATCAAGGCATCAGAGATACCATAACAACATTTCACATATCGTACTCGGTAAATGGAGCAGCATTTTTTACCGACTACAACATACACCCCAACTTAGCCCCCGATTCGTTATACACACATACATTTAGTGAGCAATATGATTTTTCGGCCGTAGGCATATATAAAATAAAAATAGCTGTTGAATGTGGCGGCGATGGTTTTGGAATGAATGACACTGTTGAATACACAATAACCAATCAGCCCATTGTTGCCGATTTTCCGTATTTTGATGATTTTGAAGGCACTAATTCAATAATAGTTGCAGGGCAAAACCCATCGTGGCAACTTGGCACACCAACCGGCTCTGTAATAAACCAAGCCCACTCGGACACTAAAGTATGGATGACAAACCTTACAGGCAATTATAATGCCGATGAGCTTTCGTATATCGAACTGCCGATATTAGATTTTTCAA
>CAYQPP010000096.1:6153-11778 GCA_964419235.1 uncultured Bacteroidales bacterium | reverse complement strand
AATTGCAAAAAATGCTAAAGTCTGAGTACCACATATCAAAAATGGACTGCCCGTCGGTTCAGCAAAGAAAAAAAATGCCATAACTTTTAATATTATAGTTAAAAGTTATGGCATTTTATGTTTTTTTTCAGAAACCCTATTTACCGTCGTAAATATGAACGCCAAACGGGTTTTTAATATATTTTCTTAGTTGAAGGCTTTCGTTCTCATAGCTGTCAAGCATCATTTTCATGATATCTTCAACCGAAAGTATTCCAACAATCTTATCTTTTTCGATAATAGGCAGGTGGCGTATTCTGCGGTAAAGCATCACATTCATCAAATCGTGTGGCGTGCTATCCATTTTTCCTATCAAAAGGTTTTCAACCGATGTCATTAAATTATCAACGGTTTGCGTTTTAAGCTCAATACCGCTATTATAGCATTTATACAGAACATCGCGCTCAGACAGGATACCTGCAACATTGTTTTTTTTATCTAAAACTATAACTGCCCCAACTTTGTTTTTATCCATTAAGGCTACGGCTTCTATTGCTGATGAATCGACTTTTACTGTAAAAACAGTTTGCCCGCGTTGTTTTAAAATGTCTGTAATTTTCATATGCTTAAATATTAGTTAAGTAATTGATATTCAATAATACCATTTCCTATTTGTCGGCAGACAGGTATAAAGGAACGAACTGTAAATAATAACCCTTTAATAGTTAGTCCCGAATTAATTACAGGGAGGGTTTCATATGCTTAATAATGATTTGAAAAATATTTCATAAACTGCGCCCTCTCGTACATCATAGGGTTTTTAATGCTTTTTGAGCTAAGTTTTCCAATCACTTCAGTTAAACTGCTGTAATTTTTTGAAACCATCCAATCTTCCAACTCTTTAAGCATTAGAGATATATAACCATTATTTTTGTTATATAAAACAGATGCTATTTGTACTGCATTTGCACCTACCAACAAATTTTTAATCATTGTTTTGCCGGTATGTATTCCGGTTGATGCTGCCAAGTCGCATGCTATTTTACCCGACAATACGCTAATCCAGCGTAGCGTATTCCCATTCTCTTCAGGTGTGCTGTACAAATTTGCCGAAATAACCTTCTCGGTATCCAAATCAATATCGGGGGTATAAAACCGGTTAAACAAAACCAAACTTGCAATCCCTGTGTGCGACAGCCTATGCATTATTTCTGCCATACCCGAAAAATAAGAACTTAGTTTTAAAGCAATAGGTATTTTTACGTGTTGCTTTATAGTATTAACAATATCAAAATAAACTTGTTCAATCTCTTTCCCGTTTTTTTCGGCATCCGATGGCATTATAAACATATTTAATTCGATTCCGTCGGCACCGGCAGCTTCAATTTTTTTTGCATATCCAACCCATTCGTTTGCCGATATGCAGCTTATGCTTGCAATAATTGGAATATCAACCGCTTTTTTGGCATCCTCAATAAGTTTAATATAATTTGCAAGGTTATGTTCGCGTGTATAAAACGAAACATAGTTTTCGGCATCTTGAAACGAGCCATACATATTGTTTACGCCAAGCGAGTCTATCTCCCTTAAAATCTGCTCCTCAAAAATCGACTTTAAAACAACTGCGCCAATTCCTTCGTCATAAAGTTTTTTTATCTTCTCAACCGTGTCGGTCATTCCCGAGCTTGAGGCAATCAAAGGGTTTCTTAATGTTAAACCCATGTATTTTGTGCTTATATCTACCTTCATCTGTTTATAATTTATTTTTATTTGTCAGATGGAACTCACAAGAAATTTAATCATCTTAATATGTGAAAATTTGGATAATTAAATTTACATGTTCATTTCATCTGTTTAAAGTTTTATTAACACAGAAAGCAAAGAGAACACAGGCTTTTTTAATAATTAAACCTATCCGTCGCAGCGGATGCGTGTTAAAATACTAACCATATTTGTTTTGCCGGTTTATATCTATTTTGTTTTTAAGAAATTATCAATTCCTATGGCAGCTTTATGCCCGTTGGCAATACCGTGAATAACATCGGGGCCTTGAACCATGTCGCCACCCACAAACAGCCAATCTAACGACGATTGGAAATAGTCATTTACAGTAAGCCTACCCCTTGGACCGAAATCGAGTTTGGCTTTAATATCTTCTGACAAGTATGACATATCCATTCCCTGTCCTATTGATTCAACAACCATGTCGGCTTCAAAGAAATTTTTATTATCCTCGTCAAACTTGGGATTAAAACGACCTTCGCCATCAAAAATCGATAGACATTTAACTACGTGTAAACCTTTGATTTTACCATCTACAATTTCAATTGATTTTGGTCCCCATCCCGGGTTAATTACTGCGTCTTCTTCGCGCGCCTCAACAACCTCTTCGCGGTCGGCAGGCATATTCTCTTCGCTTTCAAGCGATGTGGCAATTACCTGAACCTTGCCGTATTTTATTTTTTGCAAACGTGCCATCGAACGGGTAATATCCATTGCAACATTTCCACCGCCAATTACAACAACCTTTTCAGGAACCATAATCTCTTTACCTTCGGTTATTTCACGCAGCAAATCAATTGACTGGAATACATTTTTATGGTCGGCTCCCGGAATACCGGTTGAGCGGCCAAGGTGTAATCCTGTACCTACATAAACAACATCAAACTCATCTTTAAGCTTCATGAATTTTTTTGCATCTACATTTGTATTGTAAACAAACTTAACCCCGAGCGATTCAATATAGTTGATATCTTTATCTATTTGGTCGTAAGGCAAACGGTATGATGGTATTCCGTAGCGCATCATGCCACCGGCTTTATCAAGTTTTTCATAAATGGTACAGTTATGCCCCATTAGGCTAAGGTAATAAGCTGCCGATAAACTGGCCGGCCCTGCTCCTACCAATGCAATTTTTTTGTCGCCTTTGTAAATATTTTTGGTATCTAAAATCTCATGGTATTGCTCGCTTGGTATTTGATCGGCAATATAGCGTTTTAGCCAACGTATCGATAGTGGCTCGCCTTTCTGTCCAACCGAACAAACATCTTCACATTTGTGAGTACATATACGCCCGCAAATTTCGGGTAGCGGGTTGGTATCGTAAAGTATTTTAAGCCCTTGTTGCATATCGTCGTTGCGTACGGCCTTAATATATTCGGGTATTCCCATATGTGCCGGACAGGTTGCTGTACATATTCCGCACTCAACGCAGCGGTCGGCCTCAAGTTGTGCCTGCTCTTTTGAGTACCCTTTAACAAACTCAATAAACGAGTCGCCACGCTCATCGGCATGCATTTCTTCCATCTCAACACGCTCCTGACCATAAAAATGATAATTCGGGGCAGGTTTTTGCCAACCTTTTTCGTTGTTATCCCAATGTTTTTTATCAACCCCCGGTATAAACTTCAACTCCTCGGGGTCGGTAACCACCCAAGTGTGCTCATTGCTCATGTTTAGCGATTGCGTTGTACAAATATCAACACAAAGCCCGCACCAGCAACAACGACCGTAATCAAGCATAGGCCTAAGTCCGCTATCGCCGCTTTTTGTTTCGACGCCTTCGGTATTTTTAACCGGAACCATAACAATTGCTTCGTTTTCGCAAATAGCTTCACAAGTCCCGCATCCAATACAAGCTTCGATATCGTTTTTATGAAAACCTCGGTAGCGGGCTGCGCCTTCACGCATTGGGTCTTTAAGCGATACAGGCTCTTTAACCACATTTCCCCATGCTTTAAACGGAAGTAAAATATCTTTTAAACTCATTTTTATATTATTTTTTTGTTTAATCAACTCTTTTTTTACCTTTCAATCTCAGGAGGACAAGTTTGCAACGACACCATAATAGCATGCACATCGGCAATATTTGCCCCTACAAGCATATCTTCTAAAAGGCATACGGCTTGTGTATATGAGGGCCCTCTTAAATTTATCCTGCGTGGTTTATCTGTTCCGTCGGTAACCATATACAACCCATATTCGCCTCTGCTCGACTCAGCCCTGGCATAAGTTTCGCCTTTTGGTATCTCCCAGTGCAAAACGTTTGGTGTTGGTGCTTTAAAGTCGCCTTTTTCGGGCATTTTTGCCATTATCTGACGAATTAAATCAACTGTCTGCTTTAGCTCATACCAACGTATGCGACTCCTGTTATAAATATCGGAGTGGTTCATTACGATAGCCTCAAAATCTAATTGGTCGTAAATTAAATACGGATAGTCTTTCCGCACATCGCGTTTAAAGCCAGCCGAACGGGCAACAGGGCCTACTACACCATATTTGTCAACCCAATTTGGGTTAAGTACGGCAACATCGACTGCACGTTTTTTAAATACGGCGTTGCTATACATTAAATTATCAATTCTCACTATAAATTTATCAATCTCTTTCAAGTTTTCTTCCATGCGCTTTTTAAAACCGTCGGGCAATAAACCGCGTACCCCGCCCGGTGTAAGATACATATGGTAGATACGGCCTCCTGTAAGCTCTTCAAAACGGTCGAGTATAAGCTCGCGCATATACATACCCCACTGTACACCGACACCCATGCCCATTGTACCCCCTTGTCCGGGCACAACGCGCAAAAACGACTGCAACCTCGACATTTCAAGTACTAAAGTGCGTATCCATTTAGCCATATCGGGTATTTCAATCCCCGAAAGCTCTTCAACGCATTGGCAATAAACATATTCGTTTGTATCGGGCTCGGCCACGCACATACGTATGCTTGTTTGCATGCCCTGCAAAAACAGTTTGCGTTCAATCAGCTTTTCAAAACCGCGATGCAGGTAGCCTACATGTGTTTTTGCATGAACAATTTCATCACCTGCCAAGGTAAGCTCAATTGACATATTGCCTGTAACACCTGGGTGATTAGGCCCTTGCCATAGCTTCACATATTTGTGCGAATCTAAATCAATATCAAGTTTTCCGTCTTTACCCGGCTGTGGATATTTGCTCCTATCAACATTTATATTAAACAAACTCATAATTATCTCTTTTAATAAATTCGTATGCAATTAAGTATTCTATTTCTCCCAATCTTTTGGATGCATCTGTTGCTTCATATAATCAGCAGGGTCGTTGCTTTGCGGACGTTCCCTCGGGAAAAATGTTTCTTCGGCATATTTTCTTGTGTCAAAATCGCGGCGCATTGGTGGAATATCATCCCATCCCTCTAAAATAAAATTCTCGTTTAGCCTTGGGCTATCCGGAAAATCAATACCATACATCTCTTTAAGCTCACGCTGATAAGTAGCTATTTGCTCCCACAAATGGTGGGCAGAAGTCATTGTTGCCTCTTCCCTGTCTATCATACAGCGTATAGCCAAATCGTATTTTTTTTCGGGGTTATTAAGAAAATATGTTAACTGGAACATATTGTCCTCAATCCAATCGACGCACGACAGCAAAACAAAGTGTGAAAAACCTTCATAATCGCGTAAGTGTGTTACTAAACTAATTGTGTTTTCTTTGTTTGCCGTGGCAAAGGTTAAATTGCTGCGTTTATATACAACATCTTTTAACTCAAAGGTCTTCGATAATTTATCTATTAAGTTTTTCATCCTTTTATATTTTACTTTAGATGCCTGTTACCAGTTATAATCAGGCATATTCCAATCTTTAATAATCTTTTTTTGATTTGCT
>CAYQPP010000096.1:0-6053 GCA_964419235.1 uncultured Bacteroidales bacterium | reverse complement strand
TTACCAGTTATAATCAGGCATATTCCAATCTTTAATAATCTTTTTTTGATTTGCTTTATACCAATCAAAGTTTTTTGCATACAAATTTGCATTTTCACCTTTTCCGGACTTAATAAGTTCTTTAAGTTTATTAAACCCAGCCAATAAGGCTTCGGGGCGAGGCATACAACCTGCAACATAAGCATCAACCGGTATATAATGGTCTAACCTGTTGATAGTGTTATAGCTGTCAAAATACATTCCACCGTTTATTGTGCAACTACCAAGAGCCAATACATATTTGGGGTTTGGCATTTGTTCGTAACTGCGGATTACACGCTTCAATGTTTTTACCGCAAGATATCCCGAAATAATAAACACATTTGACTGGCGTGGTGTCGGACGTGGCATTACACCATAACGAAAAGCATCGAAACGGGGTGTTAACAACGGTGGTATTTCAATACTACCGCAACCTGTACCAAATCCTAATACCCATAACGACTCAGAGCGCGCCCAGTTCAAGAATTTTTCGACAACAGGAATACTGTTAGGCTCATATACCTGAGGGCGTTGATCGCTAAAGTAGTCTTTCATCGGATCAACAATAAACTTACTTCCATCGGGGCCTGTAACCTCACGTTTAGCGTAATGTGGGTTTTCAAACTTTTTTGCCTGCTCTAAAGGCTGATTTATATTTTTTTCTTCTGACATTGTCTCAAATTTAATATCATTCTACATATAAAGTATAACGGCTATAACTCCGATGGCCAATGGGATTTTTACAAACCAAGCTATTGATTGTTCTATACGGAAACGAGGAAATACAACCCCAACAAAAACCGACCAGAAATATATTAGAAATGTTTTTACAAAGAACTCAATCCAGTTTGTGGCTCCTCCAAAAAACAGGTTCATAAACAGCGCGGCTTCAACAACATGCAAAATTGCACGGTTTGTTTGCAACACGCCGAGAAAACTTCCGTGGTATTCAGTTGGTGGGCCGATTGGAATTTCATTTGGTGCCATTACCAAATTAAACGGCGAGTGGCCTAAAGCACCGAGCAACGACAGCATTGCAGCAATTGTTGCCACGGGATTTGTCCACATTGTCCAATTTTGGATACCACCCTGCTGAGCTTGTACAATATCAATTATTGATAATGTGTTATACTGGATGGCTATTGAAATAAGTGCCAAAGTTAACGGCAGCTCAATAGTTGTAAATTGCGACAAACCGCGGCTAATACCTATTGCCGAGTGAGGATGCCCTCCTTCGCCTGCACCAAGTGCCATGCCGAGCATACCAAAAAACTGGAAATAGAGTATTAAAACCAAATCGCCCTGAAACGAATAGTTTAACCAAAGCTGACTACCAATAATCATAGGCATAAATAGGAATAGACCTATGCCTCCGCTTAACCTAAATACCGGCCCGAGGTAAAACATAATACCATGCGACAAAGTTGAACGGATGGCATAATTCTTAAACAAATTTATCCAAGGCTGATAAAAAGGAATTCCGTACCGTTTTCCTACACGTGCCCCTATTTTGCGCATAGTTGCACCCATTAGCAATCCCCAATTGAGTACTATTAACAATCCCAAAAGGGTAAATCCTAATCTTTTTATATCAAAATCCATTATATTTTACTTTTTTAATTAAAATATCATTATAAAATACACTACAACTATATAAGCTATAACAAATGTGGCATAAAGTTGACCGTTGCCATTGTACAATTGGCGTACATAATGAGCCAATGAATGAACCCAGTCTGTCATCATATTCCAGAACTCGGTTATTTTTGGTGCAACAATCCAGCCTAATGCTTTATTATACCCTGCAAACATATTATATGAAACATGCGTTGTTTCGGGGCGTTGAGGAGCCTCGCCTGAATATACAATATTAAATTGCTCAACCTTAACAGCTTTACGGCTCATAAACCATAACCAAGTTGCCAGCGAAACAAACATAATACCTACCGTAACCATAATACCGCTACCGTTCCAATATCCGTAAGGGCCTGTGGCCAAGCCTCCCTCCCATGCCAATGAAGCATCGGGGTACCATTGTGAGACCATAGCACCAAGTGGTTGTAAAATCCATTCGGGCTTTGCAGAAATTACCATAATACCAATTATTAAAATGTAGATTGGTATGGCAAACCAAACCGAAATATCTTTTACATGGCGCAGGTTATCTTTTAATTGTCCTAAAAATACCGAGTAAATAAGTTTAAACAGATATAAGAAAGCTATTATTCCTGAAAACAGTACAACCGCACCTTGTAAATACCAGCCTTTTGCCAGCATGGCGTTGTACAACAACCATTTTCCGCCAAAGCCTGACAACGGCGGAACGCCCGAAAGGGCAATGATACCAATTAATACGGCTATAAATGCCAACGGCATGTTTTTTATTAAACCACCCATTTTGTACATCATGTGGGTGCCTGTGCGCATTACTACTGCTCCTATTGTTAAAAACAGAATTGATTTATATAAAAAGTGGTTAACCGAATAGTATGTTGCTGTAAGCCAACCAAGGTGCGACATCATGGCCAAGCCAAATAAAATATAACCCAATTGTGCTATACTTGAATAAGCCAACAGGCGTTTTGCATCCTCTTGAAATGCAGCTGCCAAATTACCCACCAAGGCTGTTAATGCACCAAGCCAGCCTAATGCGTAGCCAATATTTGATGCCTCGGGGTTGTAGCCCATATTTATCATTAAAACCATAAGCCCAAAAACACCGGCTTTTAGCAATATGGCCGATACCATAGGCGATACGTCGCTCTCGGCCTCGGCATGTGCCCCCGGTAACCAAATATGCAAACCTAACGATGCCGTTTTGGTCATAAAACCAATTGCCAACAAACTGAAAATTACAGCTACGTTTGTTGATACGCCGGCCAGCGAACCAAGGTCGATAGTGCCTGTTCCTGCAAAGGTTAACCCAAATCCTGCCAATATTGCATAAGCTCCTGCCATTGAAAACAACATGTAGCTTAAACCGTGTGGCATCGACTTTTTACCACGTATAATCAAAAAGTACGAGCCTGCTGTCATTAGCTCCCACCCAAAGAAAAACTCTAATGTGTTTGATGCCTGAATAATATAAGCCAAACCTGCATACATTAAAAGCGCAACAGGATAAAAACCTTGCCGTTTGCCTTTGTATGCATAACCTGCAATTAAAGTGAGTATGCCACCAACAATAAATATAAAGGCAAAAACAAACCTTAACATATCGTTTTCATAAAGCGGTGGTAATATTTGGTAAGCATATAGCGACATGCCCAAAATAGCAACCGTATTTTTTATATATACAGGCAGCGCATCAATAAAATACAATAAAACAATCAACAACAGCGGAATGTAACTTAAGTTTGACATTCCGGGCATTAAAGTGCTTGTATAATAACCTGCGGCATAAACCAAAACTCCAAAAATAGCAAGCGGGGTAATTTTGTTCCACTCTATTTTAATTTCGGGTAGCGAACTGAAATCCATTTTAATGGCATAACCCAACCAACGGAACAGGTAAATACCCTCGAAAAATGAACCTAAAAGTATTAATGCAATAATATAGTAGTGCGATTGAGCCGAAAGCTGCATAATAAGTTCCCATTTACCATAGAATGATGGAAATGGGGGAAAACCGATAAGCGCGAACAAGAATGTTCCGAACAATACCAATAATATAGGTTTGCGGCGGAGTATAGCCCAATCTTTAATATTTTCTTGATTAATAATACCGGCAAGCCAAAACAACCCGGCTTTTGCCAAATAGTGCGAAACCAAAATAGTGGCCGCAATAAACTCAACTTTATCGCCCAAAATAGGTTTTAGTCCGAGTATAGCCATAAGCAAGCCCAATTGCCCAACCGATGAGTAACCAAGCAGGCGCTGAGCCTTACTCTGTTTTACACCCAATAGGTTTGAACCCACAAAGGTTAGCATACCTGCAATGGTAATTATATGATACCAGTTATCGTTGGCGATGGCCAACAGTTTATATAAAACAAAATACAATGCTGTAGCCGATGCTGCAGAAAGCATTGCGGCAATACCGGGGTTTGAAGCCTCGTAGGTGTCCAATGCCCAGCCGTTTGCCGGAAAAGGTTTTAATTCTAATACAATAGAGACCAATATCAGCAACACTACAACACTACCGCCTTTTATTGATGAGAGGTTAGCTGCTGCCAAACCGTCAATATTCAAAGTACCGCTAAAATAGTATGCAAAAACAATTCCGAGCAAAAATATGCCTGCAATTATACCTGTTGCCATCATGTATTTAAAACCAGCCTGTATAGAGTTGCCTGTTTCGGTAAGTATTATCAAACCGGCTGTTGCAATACTAACAACCTCCATAAAAACAAACAGGTTAAAAGCATCACGTGTCATTATTATAACGTTAAGCCCCATAATAAATACAAGGAATACCATTATTGAATGGTTACCTGCTTTTTTAAGCGACTGTAACAGGTACAATCCGCCCAAAAGCCCGACAAAATTGATAAGGGTGGTTAAAAATGCTTCGTTTAACCCCATTAAAAGGTTGATAGAATACGGTGGTTTAAAACCTGCCGTAAAAACCTGCATTGCCTCTGCGCCATTATACAGTTGATAAAGCCACGAGCCCGAAATAGCTCCCATAAGTGCAATTGCTATCAGCATTAGCGTTGCCGAAAAGTTTTTTGCTTTTTTATTTACAAAACCTAAGGCAAATGCGCCACCAAGACCTATGGTTATTATATGAATGGGTGAAATCATAGATTTATTTTTTTAATATTATTAATTCCGTTCAAATTATATCTTTTAACTTCTTTTATTACCATTTAAGGTCTTTAAAACTTCCTATATCAAGAGTCTTTTTCTCTTTATGCATTTTCATGGCATATGCCAATAAAAGTGCAGTAACCCCAAGCCCGATAACAATAGCAGTTAAAACCAGAGCCTGCGGTACGGGGTCAACAATTTTATTTATTGCATTTTCAATGCCAACCGCGCTGTCGATAATTGGTGCGGTACGGCCTTTTACATAAGCCAACGACACAATTACAATATGCAAACCCGTATCAAAAATGCTAAAGCCTATTATTATCCTCACAATATTCTTTTGTGTTACAATTGCCCAAACACCGGCAATAATAACTAAGAATCCTATTGTTAATGCTACATATTCCATTTTTTAATTCTTTATATTGTTTTATTATTAAAATTGGCCTTTTATAATTATAGAATAACCTTTTGTTTAATACTAATTACATTCGCTATCGGACTGAACAGACTGAAAGCCGTTCAATAAATTAGAGAGCTCTGCCCCCACTTTAAGCCCCACAAACGAGTATATTACGGGTATTGCACCAGCACTTAACAGTTCGCCGAAAGTGCCAAGCGGTAAAATAGCATTGTCTAAAAAGCCAGAGCCTATTAAAGCCCCCAACATTGCCAAGCCAACAAATACCAACCCCGAGGTGCTCTCCATAATTGTAAAGAGCTTGTGGTTAAACTGTTTTTCGGGAAATGCCAATATTAGCAATATTACCGATGAGGCAATTACTGCACCACCCTGAAAACCTCCGCCGGGACTTAAGTGCCCGTTAATAAAAATGTAAACGCCTACCATTATAATAACTGGTATTATGACTTTTGACGCAGTTTGAAATATTTCGCTGTTTGTACGCCGGTTGCGCTCGCCCGATTGTTTTTTCAAGAAAAAAGCAATAATTGCTGCGGTAAGGAAAAGTATTGTTACCTCGCCCAAGGTGTCTAACCCTCTATAAGTTACCACTACTGCCGTAACAATATTTGCAGAGTTTACCTTTTCAATATTCTCTTGCTGGGCATAAAAGTTTGCCAAGTCGGATAGTTGCTCATTACCGTTAAAGTTTTTTACCAACGGATAAAGCATAAATGCAAAAGCTGCTATTATTGCGATTTTAAAAATATGTTTCATATGTTTATAAATTTGTAACCTGTTGGTTATTAAGCATTATAATCATTTACTTGTATGCTAAAAATAATTATCTCCAACATGGTTGGTTTCATCTGTTTAT